>MGXK01000018.1 GCA_001802375.1 Gammaproteobacteria bacterium RBG_16_51_14 | reverse complement strand
ATACACAGACACCGGCAGCAGTGGCAGAGACACCATCCGTCAGCGCCGTTACGGAATCAGTGTCAGCATCACCAGTCCAGGCAGCCGACGCCGCTGCCGTTTCAGCCGGGGCACCTGTTCAGGCAGCCGCCACCGCTGCCGTTTCAGACGGGGCCTCTATTCAGGAAGCCGCTACTGCTGCCGTTGCAACGGCAGCCGGTTCGATTGATGGCGAGAAGGTCTATAAAGGCCTGTGTGTAAACTGCCACGGGACCGGTCTCCCGAATATCCCGCAGATTGGCAACAAGGAGGCCTGGGCGCCGCGTATTGCCCAGGGCAAGGACGTCCTATATCAGCACGCGCTCAAGGGTTTTACCGGGACTTCCGGTATGCCTATGCTGCCCAAGGGTGGGAATATTGCCCTCACGGATGATGAGGTCAAGGCAGCGGTCGACCATATGGTAAGTAATAGTCAGTAGCCAGTAGTAAGTGGTGAGTGGTCACTGGTCACTCTTTGGTGAGTGGTCAGTGGTCACTTGTCATTTATATCAGGCAGGTTGCAGATTTGCATAGGCCGCCACCAGCCACTTGCAGCCCGCCTGTTCAAAATTGACCTGGATGCGCAGGTGCCCACCCGACCCCTCCAGATTCAGGACTACCCCCTCACCGAATTTGGCATGCAGGACCCGTTGCCCGAGTGTGTAACCATTCACATCAGAGGGTTGTGTCGAGGGACTAAACAGTGACCGGGTCGCACCGCCACTCCGAATGCGGATTTCATCGACCAGTCCGGACGGGATCTCGCGAAGAAAACGGGATGGCTGTGGATAATAATCAGAGCCATGCAGGCGCCGGTGCTGGGCGTGGGTCAGTGTCAATCTCTGCTTGGCACGGGTGATACCTACATAACAAAGCCGGCGCTCCTCCTCCAGCTGGGCAATATCTCCACTGCTGCGCTGGTGCGGAAACAGGCCTTCTTCCATGCCGACAAGATAGACATTGGGAAATTCAAGCCCCTTGGACGAGTGCAGGGTCATCATATGGACACAATCAGACCAGGCATCGGCCTGTGTTTCACCCGATTCCAGGGCGGCGTGGCCAAGGAATGCCAGCAGGGGTTCCATATCACCTGCCTCATCAGTATCGACGTCAAATTCACTGGCCGCGGTCACCAGTTCCTCCAGGTTTTCTATCCGTGCCAGTCCACGTTCCCCTTTTTCCTTTCGATAATGTTCAATAAGCCCGCTCAGCTTGACGGTATGATCGACCACCTCGTGCAGTTCCAGAGGGCTGTCTGCCACACCCATCTGCCGTATCAGCCGGATGAACTGTTCCAGTGCCGTCAGTTCGCGTGCATTCAGCAGCTTATGCTGCAATATCTGTTGCGCTGACTGCCAGAGCGAACAGTTTTCTCTCTTTGCCGTCGTGCGCAATGCATCCAGTGTGTGTTGTCCGATGCCCCGGGTTGGTGTATTGACTATCCGTTCAAAGGAGGCGTCGTCATCGTGGAAACGTGCCAGCCGCAGATAGGCAAGGGCATCCTTGATTTCAGCGCGCTCATAAAACCGCATGCCCCCATAGACCCGGTACGGTACCCTTGACTGCATCAGGGCCTCTTCCAGTACGCGGGATTGCGCACTGACCCGGTACAGCACGGCGCTGTGTTGCCAGGGTTCGCCCCGCAGACGTAATGACTCGATCTGATCGACGACATAGCGGGCCTCGTCCTGTTCGTTATAGGCCGTATACAGGGCAACTTTTTCCCCTGCCTCTCCCGCCGTCCATAATTTCTTGCCCAGCCTGGCGTTGTTGTTCCTGATCAGCGCATTGGCCGCCTCCAGGATTGTACCGGTTGATCGGTAATTCTGCTCCAGACGGATCAGCTGTGGTTCCCTGAAGTCCTTGCTGAAGTGTTGCATATTCTCCACGCGTGCGCCCCGCCAGCTGTAGATCGACTGATCGTCATCGCCCACGGCAAACAGTGAATTATCCGGGCCAACCAGTAATCGCAACCAGGCATACTGCAATGTATTGGTGTCCTGAAATTCATCCACCAGTACATACCGGAAGCGCTGCCGGTAATGGGCAAGGATGGCATGTTGATCCCGGAAAAGTTCATGTGCCCTGAGCAGGAGTTCGGCAAAATCCACCAGGCCGGAACGTGCGCAGGCCTGTTCATAGGCCTGATAAATCCGGATCATCTGTGCCAGCACCGGATCGCCGTTATCTTCAAGGTGCTGCGGACGCAGGCCATCGTCCTTGCGGGCATTGATAAACCATTGTACCTCGCGGGGAGGATAGTGCGATTCATCCAGTACCAGTGACCGGATGACACGGCGTACCGTCCGGTACTGATCCTCACTGTCCATGATCTGGAAATTCTCGGGCAGACCCGCGGCCTGCCAGTGGGCACGCAACAGGCGATGGGCAATCCCGTGAAACGTGCCCACCCACATGCCACCGGCCGATTGCTCAAGTAATGTCTCAATACGTGATCGCATTTCAGCGGCGGCCTTGTTGGTAAAGGTCACCGCCAGGATGCCATGGGGACTTGTCTGGCCGGTCTGGATATACCAGGCGACACGATGTACCAGCACTTTCGTCTTGCCGCTGCCGGCACCGGCCAGCACCAGCAGATTCGCCGTTGGTGAGGCGACGGCATCACGTTGCGCCTTGTTGAGGGGATCGAGAATAAGGGAAACATCCATGGCACGGATTGTACGCAAATCCACCCAAGTATTGAATGTGTGGCTTGAATGCTAGAATAGACGACACGTTACCGATTGGCTGAATGATGAAAATGACAGGAACCGACATTGAAAGGCAATCCGCCGGTTATCTGGCAGACCTGAAAGAGATCATTGATCAGGTGCTTGCCGATGCCAGGCGACACGATGCTACCGAGGCCGAGGTGGATATTGGTACCGGTGCAGGACTCTCCGTGACGGTGCGCATGGGGGAAGTCGACAAGCTGGAGCATGAAAGGGACAAGGCACTCGGGGTTACCGTGTACATGAATGGACGGAAAGGAAGTGCCAGTACCTCGGATTTCAGTCCGGCCGCACTCAGGGACACGGTGTGTGCCGCCTGTGACATCGCCAGACACGCCAGCCGGGACGAATTTGCCGGACTGGCGGATCCCGGCCTGATGGCGCAATCAGTGCCGGACCTCGATCTGTATCATCCCTGGCCGGTGACCCCGGAACAGGCCATTGAACTTGCCGTGGAATGCGAAACGATGGCCAGAGACTTCGATGATCGCATCAATAACTCGGACGGTGCGGTCGTCGGTACCTATTCCGGCACGCACGCCTACGGGAACACCCACGGATTTTCCGGTGGCTGGGAATGGTCCAGTCATACCATCGACTGCACGATGATCGCCGGGGACACCAGGGGTATGCAGCGGGACGGCTGGTACAGCCGGGCACGCGACCGCAAGGACCTGCAGGACATCAGGACAATCGCACAGGAAGCAGCAAAACGCACCGTCAGCAGACTAGGCGCAAGAAAACTCACCACCCGCAGTGTCCCGGTCATTTTTGAGGCCCCGGTCGCATCAGGCCTGTTTTCGGCGTTCATTACCGCCATCTCGGGGAGCAGTCTGTATCGGCGCGCCAGTTTCCTGCTGGACAAACTGGGTAAACCGGTTTTTTCCGATCATATCCGCATACACGAGCAACCACACTTGAAAAAGGCGCTGGGCAGCGCACCCTTCGATGATGATGGCGTTGCCACCCGGGCACGGGATATTGTCAGAAACGGGGTGCTCGAAAGCTACATCCTGAGCAGTTATTCGGCACGCAAACTTGGCATGCAGACCACAGGAAATGCCGGCGGGATACATAATCTGGTTGTTGACCACGGCGAGCTTGATCTGGCCGGTCTGATCAGGAAGATGGATACGGGACTGTTGATCACGGACATGATTGGCTTTGGCGTGAACCAGGTGACCGGGGACTACTCGCGCGGGGCATCCGGCTTCTGGGTTGAAGGTGGAGAAATATGTTATCCCGTAGAAGAGATCACGGTCGCAGGGAATCTGGTGGATATGTATCAGCAGATTATCGAGACTGGTAATGATGTCGATGATCGCGGTAATGTGTTGACCGGGTCGGTACTATTGGCAAACATGATCGTTGCCGGTGACTGATCCGGGCCATGCTGATCAATCCATAATCGAAAACAGTGATTCAGGCAATCGGTATGTGAATCCCTGTCAGGCTATTCTATCTAAGGAGAATCAGGAAACCGGTTATGGAAATCTCTCAACGGAAATCAGACACACCCTGCATGCCGCATGAGCTGGATGCGGTGATAGCTGCAATCAACCGGATCATCCTTGGCAAGGGAAACAGTGTCCGGCTGGCGATCGCCTGCCTGATTGCCCGCGGTCACCTACTCATTGAAGATTACCCCGGTGTTGGCAAAACCACACTGGCCCACGTGCTGGCAAAGGTGCTTGGCCTCGATTTCCAGCGTATCCAGTTTACCAGTGACCTGCTGCCCGCCGATATCCTGGGCGTATCCGTCTATAACCGGGAGACCTTTTCCTTTGATTTCCATGCCGGGCCTGTTTTCACACAGGTCATCCTGGCCGACGAGATCAACCGGGCAACACCCCGCACCCAGAGTGCCCTGCTCGAAGCGATGGGCGAAAACCAGGTCACCATTGAAGGTGAAACACGACCATTGCCTGACCCCTTTTTTGTCATCGCCACGCAAAACCCCTCGACCCAGATAGGGACGTTTCCCCTGCCGGAATCCCAGCTTGACCGCTTTCTGATGCGGATTGAACTGGGCTATCCGGACAACGCTGCGGAACGGGAATTGCTGAAGGGCCGTGATCGACGTGAACTGCTGCGTGATGTTGTCCCGGTCCTGCAACCGCACCATATGATCAGTCTGCAGGAACAGGCCACGCGCATACACGTTGCAGACGCCCTGCTGGATTATCTGCAGGACCTGCTCGATTTCAGCCGTACATCGCCCGATTACAGCAATGGCCTTTCACCGCGTGCCGGGCTGGCCATTCTCGCCTCGGCACGGGCCTGGGCCCTGATTCATGGCCATGGCCATGTCCTGCCAGAGGATATCCAGGCAGTTCTGCCCAGCGTAGTTGGCCACCGTCTCCAGCCAGTGCGGGAACAAAGTGAAGGGGCCCCGGTAAAACCGGCAGAACAACTCATCAGGCAGGTTCCTATCCCGTAACCCGGCATGTCAGCAGGTATCGTCCTCGAGCGCATGCTGCCAGATCAGGCGGGTGTCATGCCGCCCGGGACAGGGACGCTGCAAAAACAGCGTGTCTATATCTTCCCCACCCGGCAGGGGATCACCTTTGCCTGCATGCTGCTGATCATGCTGCTGGGCGCAATCAACTACAACAACAGCATGGCATTTGTATTGACGTTTTTCCTTGGGGGCCTGGCCATGGTTTGCATCCTGCATACGTACCATAATCTGGCCGGACTGGTCCTGACTGGCATAGCACCGCAACCGGTCTATGCAGGTGAGACCGCACTGTTTCCGGTTACCCTGGATAACCGGGTTGGCTACCAGCGTTATGCCATTGCCCTGGATCAGGCAGCGCAGAGGCCATGGCTAAAAACATGGCAACGTGTTTCTGCTGACACCCTGTACACAGATATGCCGGCAAGACACCTGAAAACCGTGTACATCCAGGTCGAGACCACCCGGCGTGGTATCAGGCCGCTCGGTCGTCTGAAAATCTCAACCTGTTTCCCGCTCGGACTGTTCCGGGCCTGGTCCTGGCTGGAAACGGGACAGACCTGTGTCGTCTACCCGAGGCCCGATGGCAACAGGCCATTACCGCCTGCCACGATCGATCCGTTGGAGGACCAGAAGGGGAACCAGATCGGCACGGATGATTTTATCGGTTTTCGTAAATATCGACCTGGCGATTCCACCCGCAATATTGCATGGAAGGCCCTGGCGCGTGGACAAGGCCCTCTGGTCAAACGTTTCGACGGCAAGGGCGCCAGTAAACTGATGCTTGGCTGGCATGCTGCCGGCCACACTCAAAATACAGAAACACGCCTGTCACAGTTGTGCCGGTGGGTCCTCCGCGCGGAGCAGCAGGGTATTCACTATGGACTTGCTATCCCGGGGTTCCACATTGAACCAGGGCATGGAGAGCAGCATAAGCATCTGTGTCTTCGCTCCCTGGCCGGATATGGGCTGGCCTGATGAATACCGGGGCTGCAGCAGAACAGCTTGTTCACCGGGAACTGGTCTGGCTCGTGTGTGGCATAGGTTTGGCCGTACTGCCCCATTGCACACGGCTTCCTGTCTGGATCCCGTTGTTACATTACTGCCTCACGCTGTCGCGTTTACGTATCCCGGTCCGGTGGGCTCAACAACAGGCGGTGACCCTGACTACCCTGCGCCAGCTCGCCATGGTGGCCGCACTCATCGGAGTCTACAGTCATTATGGGACCCTGGCCGGCCGTGATGCCGGTGTTGCCCTGCTGGTTGTGCTCAGTGGCTTCAAGGTCCTGGAGAGCAGGACGCCGCGGGATTTTTATATCGGCTGCTTTCTCGGTTATTTCCTGGGAATCACCAATTTTCTCTACACACAAACCATACCGACCGCGCTGTTCATGTGCCTGGTCATTTCCATCATCACCGCCTGCCTGGTTACCCGCAACGATACCGGGAAGCAACTCTCGATCCCGGCGCGACTCCGTCTGTCCGGGGCCCTGTTACTGCAGGCGCTGCCAATCATGCTGGTATTGTTTCTGCTGTTTCCACGGGTACCCGGACCATTATGGGGCCTGCCCAGGGATGCCAACACCGGCCGGACCGGACTTGACGATGAGATGGCGCCAGGCAGCGTAAGCCAGTTGATATTGTCGGATGCGGTCGCCTTCCGGGCAAAATTTTCGGGACTGACACCGGAGCCCGATCAGCTCTACTGGCGCGGCCCGGTACTCTGGTTCAGTGATGGACGCAAATGGACTACCGGCAGGGGACAGAGCGGCCGGGACCCCGCGCCCATGAATTCCTACGGTACACCGCTAAGATATGAAATCACCATGGAGCCGACAGGCAAACACTGGCTATTTCCCCTGGAAATGCCTGCTTATATCCCTGAGGATTCCTACCTGTCAGCTGATTTTCAATTAAAGACAAAATTACCGCTCCGGGAACGCAATCGCTACACGTTGATCTCCTACACGAATTTCCGGATTGGGACGGACCATCCTGCCGAACTGCAACGCGCACTGCAACTCCCGGCAGGCAAACACAAAAAAACGCTGGAACTCGCCCGTACCTGGCGTCAGGAAAGCAACACCCCCGGCCAGATTATTGATCGCACATTGCAATGGTTCAGCCGTGAAAAATTCTATTACACACTGACACCACCCCTGATTGGGGGTGATAGTGTGGACGAATTCCTGTTTTCAACCAGGCAGGGGTTTTGTGAGCACTACGCCTCGGCATTTGTCACCCTCATGCGTGCGGCAGGGATCCCGGCACGGGTCGTGACCGGTTACCTGGGAGGTGAATTAAATCCGGTCGGCGATTATCTCATTGTACGCCAGCGCGATGCCCATGCCTGGGCAGAGGTCTGGCTCGGTGAAGAAGGCTGGAGACGGATTGACCCGACAGCAGCGGTTTCTCCAGCGCGCATCAGTGAGGGGATAGAGAGTGCCTTGCCGGACAGCATCATCGATATCCCGCTGGGGCTCGAAAACAACGTCATTGCACGTGATCTATGGCAACGTTTTAACAATATCCGGGATGCCATCAATTACCGTTGGAATGAATGGGTCGTGGGCTATGGCCACAGACGCCAGATCCAGTTCCTGGGCCAGTTCGGCATGGGTGAAGCTGACTGGCGCGGGATGACCGTGGGGCTGATGGCGGCAACCGCGGTTATTGTCCTCTGTATCGCAGTCCGGCTATTCGGGCAGCGGTCAACTTCAGCCGATCCGGCGGGAAGGGCCTATGATCAGTTCTGCAACAAACTGGCCAGGCAGGGGATGGTGCGACATCTGAGCGAAGGGCCAGTCGATTTTGCCCGGCGGGTCTCGATCAGTCGGGCCGATCTGGACCAGGATGTCAACCGGATCACCTCGCTTTATGTCGATATCCGATACGGATCACAGGCGCATGGGCTAAAATCACTGCAACAACAAATCCGGAAGTTCAGGGCAGGTTATAAACACCAGTAACCCGGCCAGCCCAACCAGAAACGGTAGCTGATACTGTCAGGTCAGTTCCGGGTCAACCTTGAATCAGGCGATACCACCCCGGGGACCGTTCTCAAATCGTGGCAAGGCATTGGTGAAATCGCCATCATTAAGCATCCGCCTGCCTCCGCCCATATCCGTAAATGGCATACCATCAATATTTAAAAATCATGCATTGATAACGGGTCGTGATCACCGGAATTTCTTTCTTGTCGGCAAAGAAGTTATTGATTGCCTTTTCAACCCCCTGACAATAGGGCCATTCGTAATCGTCAAAGACCATGATTCCACCGGTAACCATACGGGGATAGAAAAAATCGAGGCAGTCCTTGACGGATTGATATATATCCGTGTCTACATAAACGAATGCGAAGAATTCTCCGGATACAGCTGCTGCCGTGTCCGGGAAAAAGCCGGGGTGAAAACAGGCATTGGGACAATCCGAGAGAAACGATTGCACGGAAGCAAGTGAAGTATCTGAAAAATCCCCTTTTTTATGGAAATCAATCAATCCATCGGCGGCAGGCATCCCCGCAAAGGTATCAAAGAGGTGGATCGGTTTGTCCGGGCAAGCGCGTGCAACAAGCCTGGCGGTTCCTCCTTTATAGACACCTACCTCGGCAAATGCCCCTTCCTTGCGACCGGCAATTCGGGCAAACTGATAGATCATGAAACATTTATCAGCAGGCACCAGTGTTTTGTCCCTGATTTCCGGATACAGACGCCTGAAATCCCCGCAATTCTCCCACATTGGCGGATCTTTCTTTCTCCTGCGTATACCTGAATACGATAATAACCCCGGCAATATCTTTTTAAACACCCTGAACAGTAATCCTGGTGACATGGAATTAATATACGGTACTACTGAACATCTCAAGAATGAGTCTGACAATATCTTCTGACGCCAGGCTTGTAACCGCTGTCATCCAGCCCTATCGTGGTATTGGCGATTTAATGTGGCATCTTCCGTACCTCCGGAGGATCTCAGAGAACGCACGCGACGGCAAGATTATTTATATAACCAATGCCAGTTCACATGCGAAGCTGCTTCTTGCAGGAGAAAAATGTATTTCAGAGGTAATCTACCTGCGCCAGGACAAGGAAATGTTTGGCTATATGCGAAAAATACTCGATCTTGCAAACAGCCTTAGAAATCGTTGTATTGAACAAGTCTATATCCTGGATACAGTCAGTTACCCTGCTTTTTCCGCCTTTCTTGCAGGCATACGGAACCGGTACGGTTTTGGTTCTCGCAAGCAACGGCGATGGTTGACCCAGCACGACTATCTTGATGAAGCTGTATTGAAAGCGCACCCCCTCGAAAAATTACCGGCATACATGCGCATGATCAACCTGTCTGTAGAGGATACTGAACCACGTCTGCAATTACCTCAATCCTTAATCACTGATGTTCGAATGGAATTTGCAACCTGTCTGAAACCATGGATTGGGATTGGTGTAGGCGCATCTACACCGGAACGAATATGGCCGGCGGAACGAACGGCCGAACTTTGTACATGGCTTATTAATAAAACCAGGGGGACTGTTTTCCTGCTGGGTGCTGATGCTGAAAAGGACCTGGGTTCCTTGATCATGCAGTATCTGGCCCGAGCCAATGTTCAGCTGGATCACGTCAGGAATCTGGCGGGAAAGTGTGCAATCGATTTTACCGGGGCGATTATTTCCGAATGCAGGTTGTTTTTTGGCATGGATTCCGGGCCAATCAACATGGCTGCTGCACTGGAGGTTACCACGTTTGGCCTTTTTGCCGTGAGTCCTCCCCTCCATTACTCCGGTTATCTCCACGCCATCCCGACCGATGATGGTCAATATAATCAGCAGGGCGGGATACAGAGAGTTTCCGTAGACCATGTTATCGGGTATGTAAGGAAATACATCTAGTCACAATCTGCTGTGTGTAACAGATAAATATTACTTACAAACAAATCCGGCATGACCCTGCTCCTTCTCTCCAACCTGATTTTACTTGTCCTGGTATTGTATCTGTTCCATACCTATCAAAGGGAAAGAAAAAAACGCAAGGCCAGAAAGCAAAGCTTGCCTCACCCTGTTGCTGATATCAATCCGGAAGAACTTGCCCTGGATCTTGAGCCGGATGAATATGGTTTCAAACCGGATGCTGAAGTGATTTTTCTGGGTACCCCGAGCGGAGGTGTCTATGGTGGGACATCCGACAGGGAAACATGGCTGCTGGCCTATTTTGCGAAAAAATCAAAACAGATATTTGAGTTCGGAACCTGTACCGGCAAAACCACCTATCTATTTGCCAGAAACTCCCCTGGCGATGCAATAGTTACCACCCTCACTCTTGCACCGGACGACATCAAGAGTTACAGACGCGGGAATGATGATCTGGAACAAGATACAAAAAGCGCCCTTATGGAAACCTGCTTCACTGAATTTCGTTATTCGGGAACCGATGTGGAAGGCAAAGTGCGACAATATTATGGTGACAGTAAAAACTTTAACGAGACGCCCTTTCTGAATATATGCGATCTCGTCTTTATTGACGGATCACACGCCTACTCCTATGTTTGCAATGACAGCGAAAAGGCGTTACGTATGATCTGTCCTGGTGGAATCACCCTGTGGCACGATTATCGCGGACCCGATGAGGCCGCAGGCGTCTATCGCTATC
>MGXK01000017.1:21668-21974 GCA_001802375.1 Gammaproteobacteria bacterium RBG_16_51_14 | reverse complement strand
TTCCGATCTACATGGAGAAGGAGGTCACCACCTTCGCCGTGCGCCCTGGGAAGGCACGCGACAGCAGCCCGGCGGAGAAGAAATCCGCGATCAGGTGAACGTGCGCGGGGTAGTGGCGGCGGAATTTCTCCCCGGTAGGGTCGACACCGACCAGAGACAGATTGGCTGGATAGGCACTGAGCGCGGTGCCGTCATTGCTGCCGATGTCGGCGACTATATCTCCGGGCCGCAGGTCCACGATGCTGCGGATGCGAGCCACTTTTTCGTGCAAGTGCCGCACCATGCTGGCGTTCAGACCCGATCGGT
>MGXK01000017.1:21013-21646 GCA_001802375.1 Gammaproteobacteria bacterium RBG_16_51_14 | reverse complement strand
ATACATTTCATCGAGATCGTAACTGTGCTCGAGCTGGAGCAGACCACAGACCTTATCGCCGCCGTGGCATTTGACCAGACGCAGAGGACCTTTTGTGAGAGTGTCCGCCGCATTTTGTCGTGGAAATACTCCGGTAAGGTAATGTACCCCCAGATCGACGACAGGGATCAACTCGGTATTGCCGCAGATGCGGCATTGCTGTACTTTCTTGTACATTCCTGTCACAAAATCCTGTATAGTCAGGAGAGCCGCAGTTTGAAGCCGCGACTTTGAAGCAGTTTCTCGCGACGGAATATTTCCAGGTCGCTTGCCACCATCTCCTTTACCAGATCATCGAGCCCGTGGCGAGGACTCCACCCAAGCCTGGCGCGGGCCCGTGACGCGTCCCCAACGAGAGCTTCCACCTCGGTAGGCCGGAAGTAGCTACGATCGACCCCGACCACCAGTTGGCCGATCTTGACGTGCTCCGATCCCAAACCGACGCGAGCGGTGAAGAGATCGCCGTCGATGTCCGAGACATAGGCTTTCTCCTCGAAACCTTCGCCGCGAAACTCGATACCAACGCCGATCTCGGCGAAGGCCATGCGAAGAAAAACCCGGACTTCAGTCGCCTTTCCGGTAGCGATGACGAGG
>MGXK01000017.1:18794-20996 GCA_001802375.1 Gammaproteobacteria bacterium RBG_16_51_14 | reverse complement strand
CATCCACATGGCTTCCACGTAATCCCGCGCATGGCCCCAATCCCGCCTGGCAGATAAGTTGCCTAAATACAGGCGGTCCTGCAGGCCCAGTGCAATGCGTGCCACCGCCCGCGTGATTTTCCGGGAAACAAAGGTTTCGCCGCGGATCGGTGATTCGTGATTAAACATGATGCCATTGCAGGCAAAGAAGCCGTAGGCCTCGCGGTAGTTTACTGTGATCCAGTAGGCATACAGCTTGGCTACTGCATAGGGGCTGCGCGGATAGAACGGGGTCTTCTCCGTTTGCGGCATCTCTTGTACCAAGCCGTACAACTCGCTGGTAGATGCCTGGTAGATGCGCGTCTTTTCCTCAAGGCCCAGGATGCGAACCGCTTCCAGCAGGCGCAGCGTACCCAGCCCATCAGCATTAGCCGTATATTCCGGGGTCTCAAAGCTGACGTGGACATGACTCATTGCCGCCAGGTTGTAAATCTCCTCCGGATGGACTTCTTGAATTATCCTGATCAAGTTGGTGGAGTCTGTCATATCCCCATGATGGAGAAAAAACTTGACATCTTTTTCGTGTGGATCACGATATAAATGATCAATACGGTCGGTATTGAAAAGGGAACTCCGCCGGCGCAATCCGTGAACAACATAGCCTTTGGCGAGCAACAGTTCTGCCAGATAGGCGCCATCTTGACCCGTGACGCCGGTGATGAGAGCTTTCTTGGTCATATGAGTTCTTTGAGCGATACTTCGATTTTGGTTTTACTGACTATTTCTTAGGGCTGAAAAGCGCTGTCAATAAATCGTGGCAAATCAGTCAGGTCTGCTATAAATGCGGTTCCATATGGAAACAGTCCTTTGGCCTCATTTCTCGCACGACCAACAAACGCTGCGCCAGCATCCTGCGCACCCTTCAAATCTGTCAATTGCATCCCACAGCATGGGCGAGATGGTAATCAATCACACGCGGGCATCGAACCTCATGCCTTCGTCTCGATATTCGGCACAATCCAGTCGCCCGACTTTTGCTGTTCACCATGCAATGCTTCATGCAACTCTGCCAAGCAATCCAGCAAGCCTTGTCCGAGATCAACGTGATCCGTCGCAATCACTTTGTGGCCAATTTTCGGATGAAAGGCATAGGGAGTCATTATGTAGTGACCATAATGTTTGGATTCTGTGAAGTCAATCTCAGCCCCACCCGGCATCATCTCGGCAATCATGGTCATCAAGCTCTTCACCGTCATGCGTTCTTGCCCGGTGAGGACCAGGTGACGGTTTTCATAATCGCTTTCCAGGATCTTCACGCTGAGCCGAGCAGCGTCCGTTACATGAATGTACTCGCGCATGGCATCACCGCTGCCGGTGTAGGAAATCCGGCGCTCCTGCAATGCCTGCCTCAGCAAGCGATGGATGCCGTTGCGCATATCTGCACGACGCCCATACAGTGAGCCATATCGCAAGATGGTGTAAGTCAGCCCATAGCGTTCTTGATACGCCTCGACAAAACGCTCCGAGGACTGTTTGCTGGCGCGATAAAACGAACCGGTTTCAGAGTACACATAGACGGTACTTGCAAACACATAGCGTTTGACCCTGGCCCGACGTGCCGCCTCAAGGACGTGAACATTACCCAGAATGTTCAGCTTGACGGTGTCTACAGGTCGATCCCTGGCGTCATCAATGTCCGCCAGGCCGGCAAAATTATAGACAAAGGTGCAACCTTCGGCGGCAGCCGCAACCGCCGCTTCATCCAACAAATCACCAAGATACATTTCCTGGTCCGGACGCAGGTAGAGCGAAGGCACACAATCGAAAATGCGGACCTTGTAGCCCGCATCTGACAAAGCGTCTGAAACATGGCTACCGAGAAAACCACTACCACCATAAACAACCACATTTTCCTGCGTCATATCATTCTTCGAGAACCAAACAGCCCTGTTCAAGCAAGCCTTGCAACAGATTATCCGCTGCCTCTTGCTCCATCAGCACACGCGCTTCCTTGGCATAAGAGCCCATGTGGGCCGTGAGGATCACCTGATCAAGCTTGGCCAGCGCCCCCTGGTAAGGCTCATCCTCAAAACAATCAAGCGCCGCACCCGCCAAATGACCGGATGCCAAGGCTGCTAAAAGTGCCTCTTCGTCAATCAGGCCCCCACGCGAAACGTTGATTACCAGTGCCCCTTTTTTCATGCCGTTAAGTTGTTGCTCGTT
>MGXK01000017.1:14033-18733 GCA_001802375.1 Gammaproteobacteria bacterium RBG_16_51_14 | reverse complement strand
ATCAGGTAATCAATAGAACAGAACTCGACATCCGGATCGGCAGGCGTCGCATATTTGTCATAGATCAGGACATGGGTCCCGAAGGCCTTGAGCAACTGCGCCACCTGCTTGCCGATACGACCATAGCCAATTATGCCCACAGTCTGCTCAGACATGAGCTTGCCCATCAACTGCCTCCAGCGATTGGCACGAATGCCACGATCGGCTTCCGAGATATGCCGCAGTAGATCCAGCATCAGGCCCAGCGTCAACTCCGCTACCGCCTTGCCCGGTGCATTAGGCGTATTCGCGACCCAAATATTTTTTTCCTTAGCGGCGATCACATCCACGCTGTCCATCCCAATACCGCAGCGGGAAATTACCCTGAGATCTTCGGCGCCCATCAACACGCTGCGGGTCAATGGTTCCACGCCGGCAATCATTCCCATCATACCGCGCTTCAGCAAGTCACCGACTTCTGCTTCAGTCAGGCGCCGACCATAGGGGTTCTGTATGATCTCAAAACCCTTCTCCGCTATCCTCTTTAAGGATGCACTCGCAGAAATATCAAAGGATGAAGTGGAAATAAGAATCTTATTGGGCATGTTTTTGGGTATATTTCTCGCATTTCGGCGGCTCCGTGGGCACTTGCTCATTTAAGTGTCTCAAAAACTTTGCCCACGCCTGGTTGGAATTTCCCCTGATATTGCATGCCATACGAAAGAACAACTCTCGGGCTTGTACGACCCTTGGCTCGGCCCACCAATGACTGGCTCTATCCCAAACCGCATTGACATGATTGGCCGCTTTAATTGGATTATCAAAAATGATATTTGCCTCCATTAATACCTCAATTAAATATCCCGCCCCCGGGACCTTCTCGTAGAATTCAGGGTAATGTAAGAGAATGGTGGGCAAACCCGACGCCATGGCCTCTGAGAACGTCGTATCTGCATAGGTGCAAACAACGAGCTTTGAATAACCCAAAACCTTATAATAATTGGGTTCGGCATATACCTTGTCTTTGCCCAATCTATCGATAAATCTTTTCTCTGTTTCCCACCCTCTGTTTGGATACGGTTTCACCTTTAATCTCTCGAAAACCTCAGGTTTAAGGGAATTGCAAAACAAGAGAGTGTTCTCAAGACATTGAAGGGTCTGTTCAACTACAGGATATGCCGTAGCCCTATAAGAGTACCTAGGCATTTCCATCCCGATTACCGAACAATACTGGCGGCTACTTTCGATTTCGAATCCAGTAAGCTTAGCTGGGGGAAGTTGAACCTGATTTGGATGAGAAGCAGAGAACCAAGTTACTTTATGATCAACGATATCTTCATCATGGTTAAAGAAATCAAATAATGGGGGCAACGAACCTCCATGATCAGTAACCACAAACTTCACACCGCTGGCAATTTTTGCTGCAGTCCATATTTTGAACATTTCATCGCCCCAGTGGGCATTGGCTGTCACTATTATTTTTGGGTCAAGTCTGATTCTTTCTGTTTCCTTGACAATACCTTGATACGCTTCCAAATAAGCAATAGGAATATCTTGCATTAAAACGATGGATACAAACCGCTCGAAATCTGAAACGGGATCAAAATCAATATAAACATTTCTTAGTTGCTGATCGGGATTCGCTTTGATTTGTTTGTTGAACACACCCCGAAATAGGCTTGGCACTTGGTGCATCGAAAGATTGATCCGAAATAGTTGGGTGAATTTAAAATATGATTGATAAAAAAAAACGCCTGTATTCCACTTGGCCATATAACTCAATATGCTATCTATCGGGCGTACCAACTTCCATTTAAGGATAGATGTTTTTGGGCCTTTTGAGGTGACGATGGATTTGGATTCTTCCGCAATAGGCGCAAAAGGATAGCCAGTTAAGAATTCCGTATTTTGTTTATACTGAAATTTGAGTATTCTCAAAAAGACTTGATAATTCCAGTAATCAGTTTGCCGAAATTCCGAAAATTCATTGAAATCTTGCGCTATAACAGCACCCTGGTAGACAGGAATTTCATAATTCTTATAGGTTTCTTGTCTCTGAAAAGCAAGTCTCAGCACTTCCCACCTGTCAAACAAAATCGGTAGATATGTGATGAGCCACGGTCCAAGTATAATCCGCCAATATCTTAGGGACTTATTGACTCCGTGAACCTGGTTTAGTTTTATACGCAGCGCTGAGAGCACCCTTTCATATAGCAATTTAAGAGCATCGTGATCACGTTTTAGTTTCTTCCGGTCATTCCAGTGATGGGACAAGACCTCCGCATCCATCTTTGACCAGACATCTCTCCGACTGTAAAGCCGACACCATTCCCCCAAGAAAAGGACCGGCTGGCCTTGGCCCCAGGTTCCTTCCAACGCGGTGGTAACTAAGAGTCTGTCCATTACGGCCACCCCTTCCCGACAACGACATATTGCGCTCGCTCTTGGTACTCAAGTACATCGTTGGCAGAAAATCTGGCCTCAGGCTTGACCTCACCGCTATTCTTTTCTATGACTGAGTCCGACCGACTGCTCCAGCCGCTGAACGTCCAGTTATTCGGGGACGATTCCGTCCCGTAATTGGGGTTGCGATGTCGGTCCATCAGAAATTGCAACGAGCGGGAGGTGACGCCCATCCACTCGCAAAACAGATCCAGATATTTCAGCGGAGCTTGTTCATGCTTCCGAACAAGGGTGAGACCTTGCTCACGGGTAAGTCTTCCGTGTCGAATCTCCCGGCAGGCATGGTCGGTCACCTTGGAGTAGCCGTGCTTGTATAACTTCAGCAGATCATGGAGGTCCATGTAGTTGAAACAATCGACATAATCATAGCAGTCAAATGTACGGCCGAAAACCGTGGTGCGGTAGTCATAATCTCGTATCATTTGCTCGTGTTGTGCCTTCGGATCCCAACGGACATAGTTGCCAAGATATATCCCACGCACACCAATGGCATTAAGATCGTGATCATCCGGGTAGCGGTACTGCCAGATGTCCTCTTCCTTGAGGGTGTCGAAAATGGACAGCAGGTCATCGGCTTCATGGCCCATCAGGTCATGGTCCTTGCGATACCGCCGCGTCATTTCGACCTCATGTTCGTGAGAGAACATGCCAACCTGTTCAAGGCCCTGATGTGCACCCCATATGATGAGCGGAATCTTGTAACGAACGGCAGTCTGCACCGGGAATACAGATTGTCCCGCAAGAATCGGCCAATAGATGCTGCCGAACTGTCTTAGAGTGCTGCGCGTAATCTTTTTGACTGATATCGGGTTGACGTTCTGATACAAAATGTCGCAGTTAAAACGGATGCGGAGGTTCGCAAGATTTCGAATACCCAGCGGCGTATTAAAATATTTGTTATAGGTCACAAGCAATGGATTCAGTCCCAATCGCTCTTTGACCAAGTAAACGATGTAGTAGGAATCCTGTGCACCTGTAACCGGAACAATGCAGTCGTAATTTTTACTATCCAGATTGCGGTAGGGCTTAAGCAAGCTCTCAAGCATCGCCCAGCGCGCTACCCAATCGAGTTGGTCTTTTTCCTCGTGGATACGGCACCCAGAGCAGATACCGTCCCCATCCAAGGTCAAGCCCAGCGGGTGGGACGTCGAGTATAGGCAACGCTTGCAGAATTGGATTTCAGACATCGGCAAATAAAGAGTACCTGGATTCATAATTTGAAAGTCGCAGTGGCATACCCGCCAGCTGTTCTTTGAACCTTTGAATGGCATGTTCCTTGTAACTGAGAAAGTTCCCGACTGCGATGGCGCTTATATTGGATTGTTGAAGCAACATAGCCATCTGCTCAGACGTGCTCAAACCACCGAATGTAATCAGTGGCACATCCTGTAGCGAAAATATCTCAACTATTTTTTGATTAAAACTCCTCGGTTTTCCCTCATGCATCCAATCCGTAATGAGTACTTCCGATATGACCCTTGAGTGAATTAAATCTAATATCTCATCAGTAATCGGGGTAGAGGTTTGACCTCGGTAGTCCAACCACTCTACACAACCCCCTTGCCAAGACAGCGGCATAGATGCGATCAGCGCCTGGGCACCAAGCCGCTCTGAAAGTCCCCGAACGGACGACAGGTCATCATGCAGAAGAGCATCAACAACTAAACGATCAGCACCCGACTGAATCAGTTTGACTCCATCCGATACAGAGCGAATTCCTCCTGCATAGATTAAAGGCGTTTCCAAACCAAGACCGCCAAGTCGCTCAAGCAATTCAAAGTCCGGTCCCAAATCACTCACTGAGCGGTCAATTAACTGCACCAGAATCTCGTCTGCCCCCCAGCGATCAAGGTTTTCCACCAGACACTCCGGCTTACCCAAGGGTAGATATCGCCGGTAGCCAAAGGACTGCACAGCCCAACCATTCTTGATCGTGACCACCCCTACTAAACGTTTTTTAAGCATGGGCAAGACCTGTGATTAAGTTTTTGAGCAGCACTCTTCCGGCATCCTGGCTCTTTTCGGGGTGGAACTGGACTCCAACCACACTACCGCGACGTATCACAGACGCAAATGGCCCAGGATAACGGGATACGCACACCTGATATTCAGTTGGCCCTTGATAACAAAAGGAATGATTAAAGTAAAACGTTTGTCCATCGCTGGCCTGCAGCAGTAAGTCTTGCTCAACACACTCAACGGTGTTCCAGCCAATGTGCCACTTTGAGTCGGTCAGGGCTACAACCTCTCCCGGTATA
>MGXK01000017.1:9732-14019 GCA_001802375.1 Gammaproteobacteria bacterium RBG_16_51_14 | reverse complement strand
GGCGCTGGCGAGCAACTGCATGCCGAGACAGATGCCAAGAATTGGGCGTTGCTCCCGCGCCTGTTCCTGCAGGTAGCCCACCAGGCCGCGCTGGTGAAGTGCCTGCATTGCGGAGGGGAATGCCCCCACCCCCGGAAGAATTAGAACATCCGTACAATCAAGAACCCCAGTTTCATCACTTACCCTGACTCGAAAGCCAAGATCGCGCAAACTATGAATCACCGAGGCATGATTCCCCATCCCATAGTCCACAATACCCACCGTCATATAACTCATAATCCGACCCCGACTGTGAATTTGCGGCGAATCGATCCGTCAGCTTCCACCGTGAAAAGCTCCTTGTTCACAGAAGACCGCACCTTTTCCCAGAATTTCAAAACTGGGATATCCATGTAAGAACAAAAACTCTCTATATACTCATCGCCGCAGGCGTCGTCGTATTTCTCGATCAACAGAATGCCATCGGCACGGCTCATTCGCCCGAGCCGGATCTCCTCATTGACGTAATCGGTCACTCGACCAAACCCGAACTTGTAATATTTAATCATTTGATTAAGCGTGACCCAGTCTTCGTCCAATGCAGTCACCCCACGCAAATCTCCGGTGTTATGCACTGTGTCCTCCCGAATCTCCAGCCCATTTGCACAAGAATAAGATGCATTATTAACCAGCGACCAATCTCCAAGAAACCAGCCTAAATAGACAATCTGCAGTGCGGCCGCGTCAAACTCATCGGGGCCAGGATATTTATATGAGAAAAGATCCCGATAATTTAAGCCGACTTCGAGGACCCAATCTAACCCGCCACCGGCCAGTGTATTCATATATCGCAGATTATTGCCGTCGAATCCGGTTCTCCCCAACGTCTTGAGGTCTCCCAGCTGCAAGCCGGGATTCTCTCCCCACAGAATTAATGGAATCTTATATCGAATTGCAATCTGGGGTACCGAACTAAAAAGGGCAAGCTCGGTGGATTTCGCCCAGTTAGTGAATTTATCAAAACTGGCTTTCATCAGTCGCTGCCATGTTTGCGGCGCAGGTGCAGAAAGAACAACGTCAAAACCCAATTCGATTAAACTTGAAATATTATCCACCCCGCGTGCCGTCACCTGTTGCGGCGGATAACTGAGACAGACCAGCAAGGGTTTTACACCCAGCTTGTCTCGAACAAACAATGCCTGACGTGTGCTATCTTTACCGCCGCTTACGCCAATGATACAATCAAAATAGCTGCCCTTTCTCCGGGGGAATTTTTTTATCAAGTCCTCCAGTATTTCGTATCGCTCCTGCCAGTCTATGTTTTGCAATTCTTTAAAATAATTGCACGCAGGACAAACCCCAGCTTCGGTAAAGCGGGTGTTTGGTCGCGTGTCAGGCTGAAGACAATTTATGCAATATTTCATAGTAGACTCAAACCAGTTCGGATAACCTGATTATTTCTGGCTGGGGCAGTACGCATGAGGGTGCCCAAGGTGGTATTGAGGAAACGACGCGCTTTCCCGCGGCGATTGCAATAACCATTGCATAGGTTTGGCATCCGATCACCATGTCAGACCAAGCGATAAGCTCCGCAAGCGAAGATGACATATCCACCGAGATATCACGGCGAGACTGTGAACGCATCCATCTATCGTATTTTCCGACAGGGTCTGAAGGGTGTGGTTTGAGCCGGATAGCCGCCTCTTCATCAAGTCCAAGAGATGCCATCTTTTCAATAAAAAACTCCAAGGCCTGAAACTCACCCGGCGTTTCGCCATTTCCCCATGCTTGACGGATGGGCTCCAGCACATACAGGACGTTAGCTCTATATCCTTTGCTCTGACATTTCTCAAATTGTCGAATCTCGGCAACTTGATGATCAAGATAGGTATTCGGCAACTGCCTGATCGTGAGCCCACTAAAAATCTCATCAGCCAGCTTTTTCGCATGTTCGTCAACCACCCATATCTCATCAGGCAGCACCTCTTCGCCATATCGGACGAATCTTTTTTTGTAGTTTAACCAATGATCAATTACGGCCGCAGACTTTAACCCTGCTGATCTGGCAAGCTTTCTCGCATCGTGTTCCAGAGAACTTTCCCAACCAGTTCCCGTGAGCAGCATACTGGATCGACTGATGGCCTCAGTTAAAGACAAGCTTGACCGAGCAGGGAATGATTGCGCCCATAACCTAGCCGCTGGACCCTCTATGTAGGCATCGATGCCTTGATCATCGCACCCTTTGAGCCAGGCAATGATGTGGTTAGCTGCCCCGGCGTCATGCGCGACAACCAATAGCGGAAACTCAAGAAAATCAATCATCTCTGAATTTTGCAAACTGCAATATATCATGGGCTTGGCGGTCCACTAGTTCCTGCGCCACTCGAACTCCGTCAGGTTGCATGCCTGAGTTGACCATAATCTTTACCATGCCCGTGTTGCACCCAAGGGTTCCACCAGTGACCTTTCTGATTTTTACCGTATCAAGCAAAAACGACAATACTGTGGACCAGGCATCACTTCCAACTCCCGCGCCCCAACAAGTCTTATCTCCGATCATGATTCCAATATCCGCCGTCTCGTGTACTGAAGAAAAGTATACGCTCATGGTTCCTACATACTTATCATCGCCTTTTAAGTAAACGGCGAGGAAAAGATTCTTGGTACCATCGAATGTTTGAAGGTAATCGAGACTGGTCTGCAGCGTATGCTGGCTAAAACGTTGATTACTGTATCGTACTACTGTGGGATCGTTAAGCCAGCCCAAATAAGCATCCGTGATATTTTCTTCTGTGAAGACATCGAGCTTCACTAGCTTACCTTCGATTGGAAAGAACTCTTTTAACAAGCGAAGATCAATCATGGCTCGCAAGTTCATCCATAGAAGCCCATACCTTCTGGAATGTATTTACGATCAAATCAATATCCTGGTCGCTTAAATCATAAACGCACATTCCAAAACCCAAATAAGTCGAATTATTTAGCTCCTCAGCCACTGGGCAAATGCCCTTGCTATAGCTCACGTCACGATGACAAATATCCGAAGTCCAAGGAAAACCTCGAGAACCGTAGGCCATCTTCTTTTGATACATGGGCAGCAGATGAATGTTTTGGTAACGATTGCTCACCGTCATCCCTTCGGCCTGAAGTCCCGCGTGGATGCGTTCCCGGCTAACACCCAATTCCTTGATATCCAAAACCATCGGATAAACGTAATAGGCATGTGTACGGTCCGGCTTCACCACCGGCGTACGCAGGCCACGCAACCCACTCAATCCCTCACTCAACCTATTAGCCAGGCATTGTCGAGACTTAACAAATCCGCTCAACTTTTTAAGTTGCTCAATCCCCATGGCGCACTCGATCTCACCCAAGCGGAAATTATGGCCGATCATATTTGAAAGATTAATCACGCCTTTGTCGCCTACCACAACCTCGGCATGGTTGCGAATCAACTGCAAGCGTTCGGCGATCTCGTCATCATTGGTGACCAGTACACCTCCCTCGCCGGTATGAATATGCTTATGGTAATTGAGGCTATACCCACCTACATGCGCAACAGTGCCAGCGTACTTGCCCTTGTATAATGCACCTAGTGCCTGAGCGGTATCGGAAATGACCTTCAAGCCATGTTTTGCGGCGATTGCCATCAGTTCATCCATATCAGCCGACTGCCCGAAAATATCCGCAACCATGATGGCCTTGGTGTAGGGAGTGATATTCGCTACAACCGACTTCGGGTCCAGGTTGAATGTTTCGGGATCAATATCGGCAAACACGGGGATTGCATTCCAGTGCAAGATGGCGGTTGCACTGGCACTCATGGTCCAAGGGGTGACAATGATTTCGTCTCCCGGCTCGATCCCAATCGCTCCAACAGCGGCAACCAGGCCAGAGGTCCAGGAATTGACGGTGATAGCATGCTTGACGCCAAAATAGGCTTCACAGGCACGTTCAAACTGTTGCACCTTTGGTCCTCCGAAGAAATCCTCGCCCCAGACGCCCAAAAACTGCGAGAGAACACCGCTTTCTATTACGTGATTTGCTGCTTCCAACTCTTCTGGGCCGATCGAATTGTAACGTTTAAAAGTGGTTTGGATAGTCTTGGGGCCACCAAACAGGGCAAGTTTTTCTCTGTTCGCAAGAGTACTCATGCTGATCATCCTTTCATGTAACACATTTGTTTATCCGCGCCTATAGCGCGCATGCTTGCTGTTTGACTGGTTCGCAGATGCGTTGTGCAACCAGTGCGGATTCACCCGTACTTGCAAGATGATCGCCTTGAATAATTGCGCGATAAATATTATC
>MGXK01000017.1:8547-9700 GCA_001802375.1 Gammaproteobacteria bacterium RBG_16_51_14 | reverse complement strand
CGACGAACGCCCTCTCCTATCATACGATAGCCTTTAAATGTTTCGCTATTTATGGCGCGGCGCTCACGCCAAAACATGCCGCCCTCCTCCATGGTCAAAACACCCTGCGAGAAGATCAACTGAAGTTCGAAGATTGCATAATCCTCGGCATGACCACAAACGAGATGCACGGGTATGCCTTGAGGCCCTTCCAACCAGACAGGAACTGATGGGTCGTTAGGGGAAAAATCATGTACTGGCTTGCCAACCTTGACAATATCCATGGGGCCAACAAGCAAGTGTAAAATATCCAGCATGTGGGAACCGTTGTTTAAAATGCCCTTGTTGTAATACCCAACTACTGATCGCAACTGACCCCATCGGCCAGCCTGCATATCGGTTTGAAGTTTTAAAATATCAGGATCCCAACGCCGCGAGTAA
The DNA here is from genome assembly GCA_001802375.1 of Gammaproteobacteria bacterium RBG_16_51_14. Lineage (GTDB taxonomy): Bacteria > Pseudomonadota > Gammaproteobacteria > Eutrophobiales > Eutrophobiaceae > RBG-16-51-14. Next base: position 9,280 of record MGXK01000017.1, on the reverse strand, counting down.
TTCACAACAAGCGGGATATTCAACTTGCCGCACTCCGCAACGAGTCTTTCAGTCTCCGCAAGTGATATTGTGACGGGTTTTTCGCAAAATATAAGTTTTGGTTTCAAACGCAAAGCTATTTCGAGATCATATGCGTGACATTGTGTCGGCGAGCAGATGCTTATGACATCAAACTGAATGCCAGAATATACAACCTCGTCAATCGAGCGAAAACCTGTTGGTACGTCCCACGCATCCATAAACTCTGTACGGCGTTTGTCATCTGGCTCTACGCACACAACTAAACTGAATCGGCCATCGCGGGTGTATGCGCCCGCATGCGTATATAGCAAATCACTGGGCGGTCGTCCCTGGTCAAAGACTCCGGCGATGTTTCCGCAGCCTACAATTAGAACGCGCAGAGGGTTAGAGTTCGTCATCTTTCTGCCTTCCTTACTGTGACCATCAAAACAACCCCCACCCCAACGCTGTTCCTCGTTTCACATCCTGCTTCACATTTTTACCCAGCACCTGTTCCAGATACTTCGGGGGTAAACCCAACCCCGGTCGAATTGCTCGCAAATTCTCTTTGGTCAGAATATCCCCCGCCTTCAAATCCTTCACCACATAAAGCGAACGCCGAAACTGGATTGACTTCTTCTCCGTTTCGGTCGGGCCGTAGCTCACCTGACCCAGCGCCTGCCAGGCGCGTTTTGTCTCGATCACGAGTTGCGCCATCTCGGCGGGCTCCATC
>MGXK01000017.1:3154-8525 GCA_001802375.1 Gammaproteobacteria bacterium RBG_16_51_14 | reverse complement strand
GATTTAGAGTGAAGTGTTTTTCAATCACAGTGGCACCCAAGGCGATGGCGGCCACTGAGACGCCAATCCCCATGGTGTGATCGGACAGCCCCACTTCACAACCAAAGAGCTCGCGCAAATGCGGGATTGTGTGGATATTGGTGTTGTCCGCCGTCGCGGGATAGGTGCTGGTGCACTTGAGCAGGATCAGGTCACGACAGCCCGCTTCGCGCGCGGCGCGGACAGTCTCGTCCAACTCAGCAACAGTAGCCATGCCGGTGGAAATGATCAAAGGCTTACCCGTGGCAGCAACCCGGCGGATCAGCGGCAAGTCGGTGTTCTCGAAAGAGGCGATCTTGTAACAAGGCACCTCCAAGCCTTCAAGAAAATCCACCGCGGTTTCGTCAAAGGGGGTACTGAACGGGATGATACCCAGTTCACGGGCGCGCTCAAAGATGGGCAAGTGCCATTCCCAGGGGGTATAAGCCTCACCATAGAGCTTATAAAGCGAGGTGCCCGACCACAGGTTCTTGGGGTCACTGATATAAAACTCGCCCTCGTCGAGGTCGAGCGTCATCGTGTCAGGCGTGTAGGTCTGAAGCTTCAGGGCATGCGCTCCAATTTTTGCAGCCGTCTCGACAATTTCCAAGGCTCGCTCTATGGACTGGTTATGGTTTCCGGATATTTCGGCAATAATAAAGGGAGCATGATCTTTGCCTATGGTGCGGTCTCCGATCTTCATGGCTCACTCACTTCGATCACAAGAGTAGAAAATAGATTTTTAAAGCCTGCTCGTTCAAATGCGGCCTGTGAGGCAATATTCTCCGGTCGAATCTCAGCTTGTACGATGATTCTTCCTTTGCAACGGGCCCTTAGCCATTCAAGACCTTTAATCAAAAGGGGCGTACCCAGGCCCTCACCGTGCCGCTCGGGCACAAGGTACACAGATGTCATCCAATGATCGGCGTGGTAATCATACCTCAGTACCCCAATAGGACCGTTTTCGTCAGAGCCGATCAACAAGAAACGATCTTCTGCTTTTAAAATATTTTCAAACCAACGCTGATGCTCTTCGTAAGAAATTTCACGGGAATCATGGGCGTGTCGTCGATTAACCAAATCGTTTCGCCAGACAAAAACATTTTTGCAATCTCCCATCAAAGCCTTCCGCAATGAAATTTCAGGCACTATAGCACGGCAAGCAACCCTTTGGGCTCCCCGGCCATCTATTAATCTTAGACAGTTCTCAGCAAGACCTTGTCGCAACAACGGATTGCTGCGTAGGAAAGCAACTGCTAACCTCAAGTGCTCTATCGATACTACACGGTTTTCCCCGACAAAAAGGTGTATCCCGGCGCGTCCGGCGTCTTCACCCGGCCGCTGCTGGTTTTGAGCAACTGCCATAACGATCGATGGCAACCCAACGCAGGCGCGCTCCCAAGTCATGCTGCCCGAGGCCCCGAGGCCCAGATCTGCCGTTGTGAGCAACTCGGCCAGGTTATCAGGAGAGATGTGAAGGGTGATTGCCGCATTCTGCTTCTCCCTGGTTTCCACTGCCTCACGGTGAGGTGAGGCGGCCGTTAATATCACATCCACGGACAGTCCTTCTTCATTCAGCCAGGGATTGAGCGCTTCCAAGGCTTTGATTGTTTCTCCCGAGGAATCCAGACCCCCAAAACAAATGTTCACACGCTTGACAGGCTCCAAAGGGCGTTCTCCCCTGGGAAAAGCCAGTTGAGCTTGGGCAAATTCCGGGCGTAAGAGTGCATATCTCGGCCCGAGTAAGCACTGTGTTTTTTCATCCAGATATGGCTTGTAGCGAACATTTTGATTAGTGAACAAATTCTGATCCAGCAGGAAATTACAATCGTGCATCCGATCAGCAAGATCATCAATGACGAGAATTGTTTTGACCTGGACGCGAACATAACGTTCCCACCGAGCTTCAATTGCGTAGTGGTCAATCACCAACAAATCGACACCGCCTAATGACTCCAGAATGTCGAGGGACGCCTGAGCGTCTTCCTTCCAACTGGCTCCCAACCAATGCGCATGGGCCGGCTCTTGGTCATTGTCTACGTTAGGTTTTGCATCCACCACAGGCAAGAGGTGGAGTACGAACCCCCGTTGTGTAATGAGTAGTTCAAAAATCGAGGACAAACCCCTACAAATGAAATGAATGCCAGCTCCTTGGGTTCTCAATGCATCAGCCAAGGTCAGGCAACGCATGATGTGGCCACTGCTTATAATAGTTGATGCATCGACGCGGAAGGCGACTCTTTTCATAAACCAAGCCTTGAAATGGTATCCATTATCAACTCTGCCCGTCGCCAATCTGCCTCGGTATCAATGTCCTGCACCCGCCAGCGTGGAATGACGACCGGGAAGGAGTGTCTGTCAAAAATTAGCTTGTGTTCCAACCAAGACGCAGGGCGTCCCCAGTAGAACTGCCCGGCGTCATGCAGTGCCTCAGGGAGATCCTGCGAGCGGATGGAAAACTGATCTGGAAAGAACATTTCGATTCCTCCCTCGGGGTGGCGGCGAAAGGAACGGAAAATGGGAGCATCAAATTCTGTCACGGTAAAAGCAAAGTCCCAGGGACCGGATTCAAGCGCTTCAAGACCGCGCTTGAGGTCATCGGCGCACAAAAAGGGGGCAGTGGCATAGATACAGCAGATGGCTTTAACCGGCCACTGTTGGTCGAGCATCCACTGGGTGGCATGGGCGATCACTTCCGTGGTGCCCGCGTAGTCATTGGACAACACTGCTGGACGTAAAAAAGGAACCTCTGCCCCGTGGGCCTTGGCAATTTCTTCGATTTCTTTGTCGTCCGTTGAGACAATAATGCGGTCAAAGAGATTGCTCTCCTGGGCCACTCCAATGGAATAGGCAATCATGGGTTTGCCAGCAAAGGACCGGATGTTCTTGCGCGGGATACGTTTACTGCCCCCACGGGCTGGGATGACGGCAACGTTTATCAAGTCAACGTCTCTCGTTTAGGAAAAAGAGTTTGATGCCCAATAAGTGCAGACAATCGCTGTACCACCTCTGACTGCTGTTCCTCCCTCAGCCCCGGGTACATTGGCAGACTGATGGCTTCCGCGTAATAATTTTCAGCCTGCGTAAAGTCAGCCTGGTTAAACCCCAGGCGCGCATAATAGGGTTGTCGATAAACCGGGATGTAGTGCAGATTCACTCCAATCCCAGCAGCTCGCAGGCATTCAAAGACCTCTTGGTGACTGATCTTAATGTCATTCAACTGCAAGCGGATGACATATAGATGGAAACCAGAATAACTGTCGGCATGTTGCCAAGGTGTGGTTACGGGCAAGTCTTTTAGCAGTTCGTCGTAGCGTGCTGCTATGACGTGGCGTTTCGCAACATATTCATCCAAACGTTGCCTTTGACTGAGTCCCAGCGCAGCTTGAAGGTCCGTCATCCGATAATTGAAGCCCAGCTCGACCTGCTGGTAGTACCATGGACCATCAGGGGGCTGGGTCATCTCGGCAGTATCCCGGGTGATGCCGTGGCTGCGCAGACACGCCATACGTTTAGCCAGCTCCGGATCATTGGTGAGCGCCATCCCACCCTCACCAGTGGTAATGATCTTCACCGGATGAAAACTGAATACCGTGATGTCGCTGTAGCGACCATTGCCAATGGGTTCGCCTTGGTAACGTCCGCCAATGGCGTGGGATGCATCTTCGATGATGTGAAAGCCATACCGTTGCGACAAGGAGTGGATGGCTTCCATTTCACATGGTTGACCGCAGAGGTGGACCGGAATCACCACTTTAGGCAGTCTTCCAGCTGCCGCAGCCCGTACCAACTTTTCTGTCAAGCTCGCAACACTCATGTTGTAAGTTCGAGAATCGATATCGACGAAATCCACATCTGCACCGCAGTAACGGGCGCAATTGGCACTCGCCACGAAGGTGATGGAACTGGTCCACACCAGATCACCTGGGCCGACATCCAGTGCCAAACAAGCAATATGCAGGGCAGAGGTGGCGCTATTGACCGCAATGGCGTACTTGGTGCCGCAGTACAGTGCGACCGACTGTTCGAAGCGCGGTACCATCGGACCTTGGGTGAGAAAGTCCGAGTGCAATACTTCGACCACCGCATCGATGTCAGCGGGCGTAATTTCTTGGCGGCCATAGGGAATGTTCATGTTGGTTATCAAATTTTGTCGATCTTGTCGCGGTTCTGATCTATCCAAACCCGCAGAGTGTCTATGGTCATCCAATCGGGGTTGTTGTCGGAACGGTAGGTGAAGTCCGGCGATACTTTTTTACCACCGTTGATCCGAACAGGATCAGCGCTCCATTGATGAATAGCCGGAAGTATCTTATAGTAGTCGGTGTACTCATAGGTGTGCGGCGCGTCTTCGTAGCCGATCATTTGCTCATGAAGCTTTTCCCCGGGGCGAATACCTATGATCTCATGCCGAGCCTCAGGGGCCACGGCGCAAGCGATGTCCGTCACTTTCATGGAAGGAATCCTCTTCACATAGATCTCGCCGCCCACCATATCGTCAAAAGCGTGCCACACCAATTCCACACCTTGCTCCAGGGTAATCATGAAACGCGTCATGCGGGCATCTGTAATCGGCAAGGCATCCTGCTTGCAAAGCGAGAGGAAGAAGGGGATGACCGAACCGCGGGAGCCCATAACATTGCCGTAGCGCACCACAGCAAAAAGGGTGCCCCTCGATGCTGCGTAGGAGTTACCAGCCACAAAAAGTTTATCCGACGCCAGCTTGGTGGCGCCATACAGGTTAGCGGGGCTACTGGCTTTATCAGTGGAGAGGGCCACCACCCGTTTTACCTTTCTGTCTATGCAAGCATCAATCAGGTTCATCGCACCCAGAACATTCGTTTTAACACACTCAAATGGGTTGTACTCGGCCGTAGGAACGATCTTAGTAGCCGCCGCATGCACGACATAATCAATGCCGTCGAGGGCACGGGAAAGACGGTCCTTGTCGCGCACATCGCCGATAAAAAACCGCACACGTTCGTCGTTGCCGTAAAGCTTTGCCATCTCCCACTGCTTCATTTCATCGCGGGAAAAGATCACCAATCGCCGCGGGTTATACTTGGCCAGTGTCATTGGCACGAAAGTGTGGCCAAAAGAACCGGTGCCTCCGGTAATGAGAATGGATGCGTTATTGAGCATTGGATTTTCTGTCCAGGGACATGGAGCTGACCTTACTTGCAAGCATTGTCTCCGGTGTGCCTTCTTCCACCACTCGGCCCTGCTCCAACCGGTAGAGCCGATCGCAATGTTCCACGGTGGAGAGGCGGTGGGCGACGATCAAAATGGTCTTGGTGCCCTGCAGTGCGCAAACGGACTGCATCACGTCACGTTCAGTGGCGGTGTCAAGCGA
>MGXK01000017.1:0-3142 GCA_001802375.1 Gammaproteobacteria bacterium RBG_16_51_14 | reverse complement strand
AGCACCAACACCGCGGGGTCGTGGTAGAGCGCGCGAGCGATACCGATGCGCTGGCGCTGGCCGCCTGAAAGGCGAATGCCGCGCTCGCCCACAGTCGTATCGAGTCCATCAGGCAGGGAGCACACCAACTCTTCCAATTGCGCGGCACGGATAGCTCGCCACACAGCAGCTTCATCAATCTGCGCCGTGGACAAACCAAAGGCCACATTTCGCCGCAGGGTGTCGTCAGTAAGGAAGATCGACTGCGACACATAACCGATCTGATCCTGCCAGTTGCGTAATGCGTGCCGAATGTCTACATCATCTACCAACACCACGCCCCTATCAGGCGTGAGCAGCCCAAGCAGAATATCGACCAGAGTACTTTTGCCGGAACCGCTGCTACCGATGACACCCACTGACTCACCACGGTGGATCGTAAGAGAAATATCGTTAAGCACGGCTGTTGGAGCGCTGGGATAAGTGTAGGTAACTTTGTTCAGCACCAGCGCAGTACAGAAAAGCCTGACGGGGTAAGGTTTGCTTGCGGCTTCCAGGATGGCAAGCTTAAGTTCCGCGTGCAGAGTATCGATCACTGGCAGGCCATAGCGCAGCGACTGTGCCTCGTCTAACACCCGATGAACGGAGGGCAGGAGGCGAAACGCAGCAGCGGCAAACAAGCCCAATGTGGGAAACACTACTTCAAGTACACGATCCTGTGCCAGCATGCTGATCACCAGTGTGGCCAGACCACTAACCACGAGTAGCTCCAATCCCAGGCGTGGCAATTGTTGCAGGGTAGTCTGCAACCGCGCGACGCGGGCGGTTTGCTCATTGTGCAGGCGGTATTGCTCCAGGAATTCGTTTTCTCTTCCGAGCAGCTTGACATCCTTGGCTCCACCCAAACCTTCCTGCAATCGCTGAATACGCAAACCCTCATGATGATGTCGTGTCTCACCCCAGTGCACAATGCGTCCGCGGGAGAAACGATGGAATCCCCAAGCAGCCGTACCCAATACACTCACTACAATCAGTGCACCCAGTGGCTCGACAAAAAGAAGCAGGCTGCACAGGCCAAGCAAGACCAGGGATTCAGTGAGCAATATCATGGCTGGCAGTACCCCTTTATGAGTAAACAGGCTCACCTCGCTGATGATATTGCGAATCAACTGCGCCGAATTGCGTTGCAAATGAAAGGTATACGGTTGGCTCAGATAGACAGTGAACAGGCGTTGCGATAGCTGTGCCTGCACACCAAAGGCAAAACGCATCTGCCGCCAGGCGAGTAAAGCCAGAAACAGTGCCTTAATGAGATACACCCCGACCAGTGCCAACATGCCATAGATGACGAGGGTCGTCAGGCTGGGATTGCCTAGCGCTTGGAGGACCGGTTGAAGCACCGGATAGTTGTTCGCGAAATCGCGCTGTGTGAGCAGTCCAATCACCGGAATTACCAGACCTACACCGAGTGTCTCCAACACCATGCCGATGAACATCAGGCCAAGCAACGCCACTACGCGACGTCGCTCGGCGGACGTGAGCAGCTCCCATATTTTGCGGGCGGTTGATAGTTTGCTTGTGTATACCATTTAATTAAAGTAATAAGGAGATTTTGGGCAGGCTGCCGCCCTTAGAAAACATGCGGATGCCTGCTGTCTTGTTTAATGCGCATTGTTTTTTTATAATACTTAATGATGTGGTAACCTGGATGAAGAGTTCAAATGTTGAACTAATATAGTTCTGTTAGGGGGAGATGTCAAGAGCATAGAAAAATCTGGGAGAATGTGGCCTTTAGGCCACCCCCTCCCTACAGAACGGCTCGTACCGGCAAGTAAGCCGCTCCTCGATCAACGGGAACTTTATACCCTTTCGCCAATAGAAATTCTGCTAAGTATGCCCCATACTGTCCTATGACACCGGATATGAGTGCTTTCTGACTCAAGATTTTCTCCGTCGCTAATTAATTTTAAATCATACTTGCAAGCAAGGAATTATACGATTTCCCTTTTAATTCTTTCTATATATTCCATGAAGAAGGCCACGACAACACCTAAGAAGGCGGCGGTAATGGTAACAAGCATAACGATTTGTCGCCTACTGGGTTTTGATCGCTTCTCCGGCACCTTTGCAACATCAAGCACCTGTACCGTAGGAGTATCTTTTGCCTCCTGAATTCTCGCCATCTCATATTGTTGTGTCAGAAGTTCATAGAGGGTCTGCTGGACCTTTGCATCCCGAAGTAGCCTTACATATTGAAGGGATAAATTAGGGATCTTGGCCGTAGGAATAAATATATCTTTTTGTGAAGAATGGCCTGGATTCGTTTTTCCTTCTTCAAGTTCCCGCAACCTCTCACTGAGCTCTTTTACCTGTGTACTTAATATCTCTGCCTGTGGATTATTGGGCGTTGCATATGAAAGCAGTGTCTGGAGTTCTACCTCCTTTGCCATGAGTTGGCCCTTCACTGTCCCCATTGCCTCTATAACCGCCTTCGATTGGTCGTCTAATTTCAATGCCCTGTTCTTCTCCTGAAACCCTCTTATAGCCTCTTCTGAAGTTCTAAGTTCATCTTTGGCCCCCTTAAGCCTCTCTTCTACAAAGACCCTCATCCTTCTTCCTGAAGTGGTAACTATACCCTTATTAAACCGGTCCAGCTCTTCGACAAGTGCATTTGCAAGGGTAGCAGCCCTTTGTGGGTCTTTATCTTCTACGGTGATTGAAATAATCCCCTCTTTGGCCTTTGAAACTTTTATCATACCACCAACGGTGTTTCTGGCATCATCCATGGTCTTTGCCTTTAAGACCGTCATTAAGTCAAAGCGATTTATGATGGCATCCTTGATTGCCTGACTCTTTAATATCGCGAGCCACTGGTCAACTGGAGCGCTACCACCCAGAAAACCTCCTGCAAGGGCGCCCAGACCACCGGAGAGTTGGGATGCTATGCCGGACATGCCCCCCTCCTGTTGAGGCGGGAATATGCTTGCTGTGGATGCGTATATCGGGGGGAGGGTCAGGCTGTAGATTATGGAACCCACTAAAGCCACTCCTACGATAATCCCGATGAGTAGCTTCCGTTTGACGAGGACTCGCCAGTAGTCGAGTAAGTTAATCTCATCGTCATCTATCATTGTATTGTCAGCGATCTGTCTTTCTGCCATTC
>MGXK01000016.1:11358-14493 GCA_001802375.1 Gammaproteobacteria bacterium RBG_16_51_14 | reverse complement strand
CCGAGGCCCTCCGATATGAATAAAGCATCATTGCTGACAACGACAGGACTATGTAAATCCTTTAATGAAGGTGATTTGCGTGTAGATGTCCTGCGTGGGATCGATCTGGAGATACATGAAAAGGACAGTATTGCGATCATTGGTGCCTCCGGATCGGGCAAGAGCACATTACTGCATCTCCTGGGGGGGCTGGATCTGCCGAGTCAAGGGGAAATCAGGATCAACGGGAAATGCATGTCGGATCTATCCGATACCGAACGGGGCCACATCAGAAACCGGTATATGGGTTTTGTCTATCAGTTCCATCACCTGTTACCGGAATTTACCGCACTGGAGAACGTGGCCATGCCTTTTTTGATCCGCAGGACAAACCGGGAAGAAGCCTTGCTGAGGTCATCCGAAATGCTGGCAAGAGTAGGCCTGGGGGAACGTACAAGACATAAACCAGGGGAATTGTCAGGGGGGGAAAGGCAGCGTGCGGCGATCGCCAGGGCACTGGTAACGCAGCCACGATGTCTGCTGGCCGATGAACCTACCGGAAATCTCGATGAACATACCGCCGATCAGATTTTTGATCTGATGCTGGAACTGAACAGTGATTATGATACGACGCTGGTGATGGTCACCCACAATATGAACCTGGCCAGACGTATGAATCGTATCTTCGAGTTACATGAAGGCCGCCTGTATGCCAGTGACAATAACTGAACGATTACTGCGAATTGTTTCTTTTGGACATAACAGCGCGGCGCTTTCCCCATTTGTGTAATGAGGTCAAGCGCCACAGTAAACGTACCAGGACATAACCGAGGATGGCGCTGATGCTGCCCAGTAGAAAACAACCAAGCAGGAGCGGTTCCCATATCAGGGCCAATGTGTTGGTGAACCAGCGGATTGAGAACTCGGAAGCGATGTTATCGAGGACAGCCTTGTGTTCAGTAATATTGAGTATTCCGGCGCCGATCTTGTAGGCCAGGATGTACAGGGGAGCAAAGGTAATCGGGTTGCTTACCAGTGTGAAAACGATGGCGAGTGGTAGATTTACCCGGAGCACAATCGCTATTATCGCTGCAGCAATGATATGAACAGGGAGTGGGATAAAGGCGCAAAAAAGTCCGGTAGCAATCCCGCCCGCCACCGAGCGCCTGGTCAGATGCCAGATGTCAGGGTCATGCAGGTGATCCCCGAACAGGCGCATATGCGGATGTTTCTGGATTTCATGTCTGGCCGGCAGATAGCGTTTAAAAAAATTTTTCATACTGCGGTTCGGGATTACAGGGGTTAACATACAAAAAGGGCGCTATTATAGCCCGGGAATGTAAAAAGGGAGTGTAAATTTTCCAATGCGGACAGGGACGATCGCATTTCTGCTGGGTATCTTGACGTTACTGCAATCGGCAGACCTGCCGGATGTTCGATTCGCCTGTCTTCTGCCGGTAGTTATCCTGGTCTGTATCCGGTTCCCCAGGGCAAGACTGGCAGGTTTCTTTGTCTGCGGTTTCCTCTGGGCACTGTTCCGCAGTGACTTGAACCTGGATCTGACATTGCAACAGGAAATGGAAGGCAAACCACTGTTGGTCGAAGGTATCATTGCATCACTCCCCGAACAAAGGGGGGATAGTGTACGTTTCCTCCTGAAGATCCTGCGGATTCAGATGGAGGCAGGACGGACCTGGACCCCTCCCGGCCTGACGCGAATAAACTGGTACAGTAAGCATGCAGAGGTTCGCCCCGGTGAACGCTGGCAGTTCCGGGTGCGACTGAAACGACCATACGGGTTCAGGAACCCGGGTGGATTTGATTATGAAGGCTGGTTGTTCCGGCAGGGTATACACGCAACCGGATATATCCTGTCCGGTACAGACAACCGGCTAATAAACGCACTGGAAGGAAATTATGTCGATCGCCTCCGCTTTCTACTCGATCGGAGGATTGAACAGGTCATGGATGGCGAACAGGTTGCCTTGATCAAGGCGCTGGTGCTGGGAGTAAACAGTGAAATTACGCCACAACAATGGCAGATACTGAGAAACAGCGGTACCAGTCATCTGCTTGCCATTTCCGGCCAGCACATCACCCTGATAGCCGGGTTCAGTTATTTTCTTGCGCGCTGGTTATGGTCACTCAGCAGTGTCGCCATTACCTGGATGCCGGCCAGGAGATTTGCAGCCCTCGCGGGCATGCTTGCTGCCACATTCTATGCCGCCATGGCCGGGTTTTCAGTACCGACGCAGCGGGCACTGGTCATGCTGCTGCTGGCCGTGATGGCGTTGTTGATTTATCGCAGGATGGCCGTATCGTCGATAGTCCTTGCTGCGCTGGCAGTCCTTCTGATCATGGACCCGCTGGCAGCGTTAGCTGCAGATTTCTGGTTGTCTTTTGGTGCGGTCATGATCATTGCCTATGGCATGACATGTCGCCCCGGTCCGGGTAATCTCTGGTGGCGTTGGGGCAGGGTGCAACTACTGACGGGAATCGGCCTGGCCCCGCTTCTGATCCTCTGGTTTCAGCAGGTGGCCGTGCTGACCGTCCTGGCAAATATCGTGGCCGTGCCATGGGTCGAGCTTGTCGTTGTTCCCTGTGTGTTAATCGGGACGATATTGCTGCTGCCTGCACCGGTTGCCGGGGAGTGGTTCCTGCAATCGGGTGCCGGTGCATTACAGTTGCTGTGGCCGTTTCTGGAATGGATTGCGCGCACTGATTTCAGCGTGTGGTATCTGCCGGCCCCAGCGTACTGGTCGACATTGGCGGCGATGACTGGTGTAATCATCCTGTTGATGCCTGGTGGCTTGCCGGGCCGCTGGATCGGCGGTTTATGGTTGACGCCATTGCTTTTCCCGGCAACTACTGGGCTGAATGACGGCGATTTTCGATTCACATTGCTGGATGCCGGGCAGGGGCTGGCGGCGGTCATTGAGACACGTCAGCATGTCCTCGTCTATGACACGGGAGCGAGGTTCAGTGAACGATTTGATGCCGGGAATGCGGTCCTTGTCCCCTACCTGCGCCATAACGGGGTCAGGCGTATCGACACTGTGATCATAAGCCACGGGGACAATGATCATAGTGGTGGAGCAAAGGCGTTGTTTGACCAGTTTCCGGTAGACCGGTTCCTGACCAGTGCCCCGGAGGTAT
>MGXK01000016.1:4065-11323 GCA_001802375.1 Gammaproteobacteria bacterium RBG_16_51_14 | reverse complement strand
ATGAACTGGCAATGGAACGGGGTTGAATTCAGGATAATACACCCGGATGCGAGTGACCAGTTTACCGGGAATAACCGCTACTGTGTCCTGGTGGTGCGTTCAGCAGGACAGGCGGTTTTGCTCAGTGGTGATATCGAAGCGGTCGCAGAACAGCGGATTCTGGATAACCATGCGGATAATCTCCATGCCACGGTCCTGGTGGCTCCTCACCACGGGAGCAGGACCTCATCAACGCCGGAATTTATCAATGCCGTCGCACCTGACTACGTATTATTTCCGGTTGGATACCGGAATCGATTCGGTTTCCCGAAACAGGATATAATAAGGCGTTATCAGGCAACAGGGGCACGTGTCATGACAACGGCACAGGAGGGCGCAATCCGCTTTGAAAAGAACGGGGATGGGTTTACAGTCATGTCCTACCGGCAGGAAAGCCGCCGGTTCTGGCATACCCGTGCTGATGACTGATCAACACTGGTTTTTTAGAGTCATTGTTTGTTTACTAGATCAATATTAATTTTCCGGGAGTGAATCAAGGTGCTGGAGATCATGAAAGCAGGTGGTATATTGATGTGGCCAATCCTGTTGTGTTCTGTACTTTCATTGGCAATTGTTGCCGAACGGTTCTGGTCATTGCAGCAAAAACGCATTGCCCCGAAGAATCTGGTTGGAAAGGTCTGGCAATGGGAAAAGGTAGGACATCTCAATACAAAACGTATTCAGGATCTTGGTGTCAGTTCGCCCCTGGGCAGAATACTGGCGGCCGGCCTGGTCAACCGCGCTCACGATCGTGTTGTGATGAAGGAGAGTATCGAGGAGGTCGGACGCCATGTCGCCCATGAACTGAGCCGTTTTTTAAATACCCTGGGGACGATCGCATCGATCACACCCATGCTGGGATTACTCGGTACGGTCCAGGGCATGATTCAGACATTTTCCGTGATTACCTCCCGTGGTGTAGGGGATGCAAGTACGCTGGCTGGAGGTATTTCAGTAGCGTTGTTTACAACGGCGGCGGGCTTGTCTGTGGCAATCCCGTCACTGATGTTTCACCGCTACTTTCGCGGCAGGGTGGATGAATTAATCATCACCATGGAACAGGAGGCGCTGAAAATGGTTGAGATCATGCATGGCATGCGCGAGAAAGAAGGTACCACGGGAAATACGCCATGAATTTCAAATCACAACGCGATAATGACGAGGTTAATCTGGATGTCACGCCGCTGGTTGATGTTGTGTTTTTGCTGGTGATTTTTTTTATGGTGGCGACCACCTTCAAGCATAACGCAGAAATCAATATTGTCCTGCCGGAATCGACGGAAGAATTGGCAGAGGCCAGGCCGGATGCCATCAATATTGGTATCGATGCCAGGGGCAACATCTCCATTGATGATAAACCGTTATTAAATGCAAAGATGAGTACAATAAAGGAGGCTATTTCCGAATCCGCGGTCGGGTTGAAAGAGCCACCCGTGATCATCAGTGCGGATGCTAATGCCACCCATCAATCAGTGATCAGTGTTATGGATGCTGCCCGTCAGCTCGGTCTCATCAGGATAACCTTTGCGACCCTGAAGATTGAAGAGGAATAGCTTGCAACATGTGTCAGGGTATTACTGGCAGGTCTCTGGTTAACCCGCGTAGAGGCAATCAGGATTCAGGTTCATAATGTTCTCGCCGGAATTCATCGAGGATCTCTGGTATGGAAAGCATCCTGTGTCCATTTTGCTGGCACCGGCCGGCTGGTTGTACGGGTTGATGATGCAGGTGAGGCGTACGCTGTACCAGAGCGGCCTGATCCCTGTGCAAAAGCTGAGGGCCCCGGTGATTGTGATCGGAAATCTCACGGTCGGGGGGACAGGCAAGACCCCGCTGGTGATCTGGATTGCCCGGTTTCTCAAGGCAAGGGGTTTCCGGCCTGGTATTGTCAGCAGGGGTTACGGGGGTAAGGTCAAAGAGTGGCCGCAACAGGTGCGGACAGACAGTAATCCGGATCTGGTCGGGGATGAACCGGTATTGATTGCACGGCGTACGGGCTGCCCGGTAGCAATCTCTCCAAAACGCCGGATTGCAGCTGAAGAACTCATTGCCTACGCAGGGTGCAATATCATACTGTGCGACGACGGTCTGCAACACCTCGCCCTGCCCAGGGATATTGAAATTGCTGTTGTTGACGGCATACGGCGTTTTGGGAATCATCGTTGCCTGCCTGCGGGCCCATTGCGTGAACCCGTCAGCAGAATCAGTTCTGTGGATATGGTTGTCAGCAATGGCGCCACTGGCCGGCATGAATACATGATGGAATATATTCCGGAAAATCTGGTTTCACTCGCGGATGAAAATAAACGGATGAATATTGATACTCTCAGTGGTGGTACTGTCCATGCGCTTGCCGGGATTGGAAATCCGTCACGTTTCTTTGCCTATTTACGCGGCAAAAAGCTGCAGCTGATAAAGCACGAATTTCCGGATCATTATGCTTATGCGGCGGCTGATATCCAGTTCGGGGACGGCCTGCCGGTAGTGATGACGGAAAAAGATGCGGTAAAATGCATGAGGTTTGCCTCAAAGGAGCACTGGTATCTCCCGATTAACGCAAAAATGCCGGATACCTTTGAACATCGGTTTGAATATTTACTCAAGGAAATCACCAATGGACAAGAAACTGCTTGAAATTCTCGTATGTCCCGTCACCAAGGGACCATTGATTTATGACAAGGCCAATCAGGAACTGATCTCGAAAGCAGCCAGATTGGCTTATCCTGTACGTGACGGGATCCCGGTCATGCTTGAAAATGAAGCCCGCTCACTGTCGGATGAAGAGATTGAAAAACTGAAATAGTGAGTATCCGATACCAGATCATTATCCCGTCACGTTACGCATCGACCCGCTTGCCCGGCAAGCCATTGCTTGAAATCGCGGGGAAACCGCTAATTCAGCATGTCTATGAAGCCGCCAGGGCAAGTCTGGCTGAACGCATCATTATCGCAACCGATGATGAACGGATCCGGAATAGCGCCATGGCGGTCGGCGCTGAAGTCATCATGACATCCAGTCATCACAACTCCGGTACCGACAGGCTGGCCGAGGTTGTCGCCTTGATGAATGAATCCGATGACAGCATTATCGTGAATTTGCAGGGAGACGAGATCGGGATGCCGGCAAGCCTGCTCGATCAGGTTGCATCGGCCCTGCATGCAAATCCCGATCGATCCATGGCGACGCTGTGTGCGCCAATCACGGATACAGCAGATTATAACAATCCCAATATCGTCAAGGTGGTTTTCGACAACCGGAATACGGCCATGTATTTCAGTCGTTCACCTTTGCCATGGTCAAAACAGGGGGATGTCCCTGCCGGTGCATACAGACATATCGGTTTGTATGCATATCGGTGTGGTTTTCTGAAAAAATTCAGTGCAACACCGGTATGCCAGCTGGAGCGGAGTGAATCACTGGAACAATTGCGTGCCTTGTTTCATGGAATGAAAATCCATGTCGAGGTTGCATGTGATCATCCCGGTATCGGGATCGATACACCGGAAGATCTGGAAAAGGCACGCAACCTCATCAGATAATTTTCCCCGTGCAAACAGTCATGACCGGCCCTTCTATCAGGGCGTGAAAAATATACCCTTTGCCAGTTCAGGTAATTTCAAATCGGAGAATGTCGGCGCTTTACAGTCTGGAAGCTATTGAAGATCCGGTGGATCTGGCCTGGTTTGTTTACAAAGCGAGATACGATTTGATCAAAAGTGTGGAATTAAAGATACAGACTAACGCTCACGGAATGTGATACGTCCTTTGCTCAGATCATAAGGTGTCATCTCAACGGTCACCTTATCACCGGTCAGTATCCGTATGTAATGTTTCCTCATTTTACCGGAAATATGTGCGGTTATAATATGTCCATTTTCAAGTTCAACACGAAACATCGTGTTTGGAAGGGTTTCAATGACAGTGCCTTCCATTTCAATTTGATCTTCTTTTGCCATACTGGTTCTTTGTGTTATCGGGGGAAGGGCATTCTGCCTTAATTTTCATCATCTGGCAAAGAGGGATTCTACCTTGTCACTATGGCTACGCCATTTACCATCGATAAAATATTCCACAGGCTGATATTCATTTTTATAATTCATTTTTCTGCACCCGGCAATCCAGTAACCCAGATATAACCATGTCAATCCTGACTTGCGTGCCTCATTGATTGAGTAAAGTATTGCAAATTTTCCCGGGCTGCGATTGGAATAGTCCGGATCAAAAAACGTATACACGGAAGACAGGGCATTATCCACGCGATCGACGATGGCAACGGCCAGTAATTTATTATCGAGACTCATTTCGCAGAACCGGGTATCGGCCCAGGAAGCGGTGAGAAAATCCATATAACTTTCCGGTGCAGGGTTGTCCATACCTCCTCCCTCATGGCGTGCGGCAAGATAGCGCCGGTATAGTTCGAAATGCTGCTGATGATACCCGGCAGCAAGTGGCCGCACAGCAATATCCTGATTGCGTTTCCAGGTACGGACCTGGTTTCGTGAAGGCCTGAATTGATTGACCGGTATCCGGACAGGTATGCATGCTGAACAGCCATTGCAATAAGGCTGATACAGATGTTCTCCACTGCGTCTGAAGCCATTGCCAAGCAGGGCACTATAGAGTTGCCCGTTTTTTGGAAAACCGGGATCGGCAAACAGCGTTATGGCCTGCTGGTCAGACAAATAACTGCATTCATGGGGTGGTGTTGCATAAAAGCTGAGTTTATGTGCAATTTTGCTCATGGGTAGACCGGGCCGGCTGGCCAGTCAGCGGGTTTATCAGGGTTGCAGTATTGCCGGAGGATATTAATGTACATGTTTCTTGGCATTGGCTCGGCACCCAGATTTTGCAGATGATGCGAGTAAACCTGGCAGTCGATCAATCTGAAATCCCGTGCCCTGACCTGTTGTGTCAGATGAACCAGGGCAACCTTGGATGCATCAGATTCACGACTGAACATGGATTCTCCAAAAAATATCCTGCCGATGGCAACACCATACAATCCGCCTGCCAGACTGTTTCCATGCCAGCATTCAACTGAATGGGCATAGCCTGATTGATGCAGCTCAGTGTAGGCAGAGATCATCCCTCTGGTTATCCAGGTATCGGTGATCCCCTTGCGCGGTTCGGCACATGCCTCAATGACCTGTTGGAATGCCCGGTTGAATGTTACCAGGAATTTATTTTTTCGCAGAACCTTCCGGAGACTGTATGAGATTCTGAGTTTTTCCGGTACCAGCACACAGCGTGGATCCGGTGACCACCATAAAATCGGTTGTCCTGCATTAAACCAGGGGAAGATACCACGTTGATAGGCGTTGATCAGGCGTCCTGCGCTCAAGTCGCCCCCGATGGCAAGCAGACCATTCGGATCGCGGAGAGCGGAACTGGCATCAGGAAAGTCATTGGCAAGGATATTATCAGTCACCCAGTAAAGCTGGTTTTCCCCCGGGTATCTGTTTTCAATGGTCATAATAATAATTCAACGGGCAGTTTCAGTATTGCCTCCCTGACCGGCAGATGTGTAATGGAGAGATTAATGGAGAGATTAATGATCAACTCAGCGTGGTTTCATCCTGAGTTTTTCTCCCAAAGCCGCCGTAAATGCCTTTTTCGAGCCCACAAGTGAGAAGTTCGTTTCCCGGTAACCCCCGTTCTCCAGGGCGAAACGATAGGTAACCAGGGTACCATTCATCAGTTCATGCAATTTGACTGAGGTTACTTCATTATTCTCGATATAACCGAGGATAAATTCAGCCCAGTTACTTTCTGGAATGCAGGGGGCATCATTGATAGAACGATTCTGCGGTTGACGTTTGTCAATCTGGTAGGTTGGACAATTATGGTTCGCCAGCCGGCTGAGCCCGGGCATGAGGGTAAATCGTGAACGGACGGCACCGACTGCATCCCGGTAGATTTCAAGCGTATAGCCTGACTTGTTCTCTATATAGGCAACACGCATATCCGTATTTGTATCGGTATCAGTATGGGTAACGATCTGCCATGCAGCCGCAGCAATGGCGGGTAAAAACCCCAGCAGAATTACGAAAATTGAATATAACCTCATCATCGGTCGTGTAAAATGTCCTGAATACCGTTTCGGTAAGATCATGATTATTGATTCAATAATAGCAAAAATATCACACCGACAATGCAACGTAGAGACTTTATACTGGCTTTATCATCCATTTTTTTCCTGCGTGTGAAAGATCAAGTGATGGCAGGTGAGCAGCAACCGGCCGGGACAGGTGCAAAATATCCCGGAACAAGGACTGGCTTCGTCTATGATGAGGTTTATCTCCGGCATGTCATTGCCCCTGGGCATCCTGAATCACCGCAACGACTGGAAGCGGTCATGAAGGCGATGGAAGTCTCAGGCCTGATCAGACAAGTGCAGCGTATAATACCCCTGTCTGGGGTCGATCCCTGGTTGTTACCGATCCATACCCGCTCACATATCGAATCAATCCGGCAGCATGATCCCCGGTCACATCATGTTGCAGTGCAGGCTGTTACCGGGGCGCTGGGTGCAGTCAGGGATGTTAGTGCAGGTGCTGTCAGGAATGCCTTCTGTGCACTGCGTCCACCCGGACACCATGCCAACAATACAGGCAGGGAGGAGGGATTCTGCTATTACAATACGGTTGCGGTTGCTGCACGCTATGCCCAGCAGGCCTGCGGTCTGGACAAGGTCCTGATCGTAGACTGGGATTACCACCATGGTAACGGCACCGAGAATGCGTTTTATACGGATCCGAGTGTGCTGTTTTTTTCGACACATGATTTTTTTGCCTATCCCGGCACAGGCCATCCGGACAGGACGGGGGAAGGTGCCGGCAAGGGCTATAACATCAACGTGCACCTCGACTGTGGTACCACCGATGAGGAAATCATCGCAGTCTATGAAGAACGGCTCCTACCGGCAGTTCACAAATTCAAACCCGATATGATCCTCATCTCGGCCGGTTTTGACAGCAGGAAATCCGATCCGCTGGGTTGTTTCAATCTGACCGATCAGGCTTTTGTCCGGTTGACAAGGATGCTGATGGCACTGGCAGATCGGTATTGTGACGGCAGGATAGTTTCTCTGCTGGAAGGGGGCTACAACCTGGAAGGTCTGGCCAGTGCCGTCACTGCGCATGTGCAGACCCTGCTCGAAGGGTAACGGTTATTTTTTCCCTTTATCGTTGCCCTGTGTGTACACCGGGAAGTGTGTGA
>MGXK01000016.1:3068-4048 GCA_001802375.1 Gammaproteobacteria bacterium RBG_16_51_14 | reverse complement strand
GGTATGGATGTGATCTTGGCTGCCCCTTGTTTGCTCACCTCGTCGATACGTACAATGGAATGCAGTGGTATATAGGTCCTGACCACATTGGTAAATTCGGATTTAAGATTTTCCTCAGTAGGATCGACCACAATGGATGACTTTTCTCCAAAAACCAGTTTTTCCAGCTCGACAAAGCCAAACATGGCGCCTTGATGGACGTTCTGGGCATAGATCTCGTAGATCTTGCCCTGATTGTGAAATATCACCTTGTAAATCGGTTTTCTGGTCATCACTGGTTAGCCTCTGCGGACAGTACGCAATTCTAGCATAGTTATATTAAGGTAAACCCGCGGCATAGTGCAGTCCGCCGCCCGGTCCAAGGGGGATATCCAACGTGATCCATCCCAGCAGCAACAGCATCCAGGCAGCAAGAAAGGCCAGGGTATAGGGCAGCATCATGGCAATCAGTGTCCCCAGTCCGGAACCGCGCGCATATTTTTGTACCAGCACCAGGATAATAATCATGTAGGGATTCAACGGTGAGATGACGTTACTCACCGAATCGCCGATACGGTACGCCGCCTGGGTCAGTTCAGGGCTGATACCTGTCTGCATCAGCATGGGGACGAATACAGGGGCAAGGAATGCATATTTGGCTGAGGCCGAGGCGATGACAATATTGATAGTGGCCACCATCAGGATGAAGCAGGTCAACAGGGTTGAACTGGAGAGTTGCAGTACCGCAAGGAATTGACCTCCTGCCATGGCAAGCAACTTGCCCAGTCCGGAATAGTTAACGCTTTCAATAAATTGTGCCGCAAAAAAGGCAAGTACAATATACGGCCCCAGACGGGCCATGGTCTCACCCAGCATTCGCGCCACATCCTGATCAGTCCGGATAGTCCGGACCTGGATGCCATAGACCACGCCGGGCAGGAAAAACAACAGGAACAGCAATGGGACGGTTGCCTCGACCCAGCGCGGAAATCGCACCCCGT
>MGXK01000016.1:0-2885 GCA_001802375.1 Gammaproteobacteria bacterium RBG_16_51_14 | reverse complement strand
CAACCGGTCAAGGTCAATACCACGGTCGAGGCGGCCATAAACCACCAGTTGGCGGTTACCGCAACCTGGTATTCCGGGTCGATCATATTTGCACCGGTCTGGGTGAGTCCGGCCAGCAGCGGATCCAGTGCGGTAATCAGGAGATTGGCGCTGAAGCCGGCGGAGACGCCGGCAAAGACGGCAGCGATACCGGTCAGAGGCGAGCGGCCGGCGGCCAGATACAGGGCCGCTGCAACCGGCGGCAGGACAACATAACCGGCATCCATGGCGAGGGACGACATGATACCTGTAAAAACGGTTGCCGGTGTAAGCAACGCAGCAGGAACACGCAGGATCAGAAATCGCAATAACTCCGGGAGCAGGCCGGACAGCTCTGCCACCCCGATCCCCAGCATACCCACCAGCACAATGGCGAGTGGCGGGAAGCGGATGAAATTTTCGACCATGTGACTGAACAACCACCAGAGTCCGTCACTGGTCAGCAGGCTCTGTGCATGGATGACGCCTGTGGCAGGACTGCTCACCGTCCAGTCCAGGACCACGGCCAGCTGGGACAGGCCCATCACCACAATGGTACCGATGAAAAACAGGCTGGCCGGATCCGGCAGGCGATTACCCAGTTGTTCAATACGTGTCAGCAGATTCATTGTGCAATTACGTTGGTAATGAAATGATCAAGACCTTGGATATAGGTATCTCCGCTCAGCAGGAACCCGTCATTATGGTTACCGTGGATCTCCAGAAATTCCTTCGGCCCGGTTGCGGCATCGTATAAGGCACGCCCAAGCGCATAGGGAACGATGTCGTCATCCGGGCTGTGTATAAAAAGGGTAGCCTGTCGCAAGGGGCGCACCCGGTCGATGGCGGCATATTGAATTCGTGTCAGGATGCGGACGGGAAGATAGGGATAATAATGTCTGGCCATATCCGTGATCGAGGTAAATGTGGATTCCAGAATGAGTGCCCTGCATGGTTGCTGGCTCGCCAGCCAGGTTGCAATCGCCCCGCCCATGGAGCGGCCAAAAATGATAATCTCATCCCCTGACCGTTTTTTTTCATGGATCAGATAATCCCACGCGGCCTTTGCGTCCAGGTAGGTACCCTGTTCCGATGGTGTCCCTTCACTCTGCCCGTAACCACGATAATCGAAGATCAGGACCGCGAGACCGAGTGCATGGAAGATGGCCAGGCTGTCCAGGCGGTGGGAAATATTGCCGCCATTGCCATGCAGGAACAGCAGGGTGGCCCGTGGCGTTTCATGCGGCAGGTACCAGCCGTGCAGGCGGATGCCATCTGCCGTCCTGAGAGAGACATCTTCATAATCAAGCGGTATCAGGCGTGGTGTCGCCACCAGGGACGCTGTGGGGAAATAAACAAACCCTGGCTGGAACAGATACAGGACTACAGACAATAACACCAGTACAGCGACAGTGATGGAAATTACGGAATACAGCATACGCAGCAGGAATTTCTTCATTCAGGCTTGCTGCATTGATACGAACAAACCTTCAACGTGAACTCCGGATCTTGAACCTTGAACATTGAACCTTGAACCTTGAACCTTGAACATTGAAAATTGAACATTGAACAGTGAACCCTCAACCAATGGTGAGGACAAGCTTGCCGGTGGCAGACCCTTTTTCAATCTCTGCATGTGCCTCTGCCGCCTTGGCAAGGGGCAGAACACGACTGACATGAACTGCTAATTTCCCTGCATCGAACAGACGGGCGCATTGTTCCAGTATCCAGGTCTGGTGTATTTGTGCCTCAACCAGATTGAATAACAGGGGCGAGAGCATGATCTCCATGCTGAAGCGCAGATTTCGCTGTCGTGCCACGGTCCAGTTGACATCGGCGCTGGGTTGCAACAGGGTAACCATATCACCATAGTGACGCACCGCCGGGAAAGTGGCCTCAATCATGGCCCCCCCGACATTATCCATGGCGATATCGACACCATGACCATGGGTCCAGTCCAGGACCGCCTTGACAAAATCCTGCTCCTTGTAATTGATTGCCCGTTCGGCGCCCAGTTCCTTGACGAAGGTGGCCTTCTCTGCTGATCCGACCGTCGTGCAAACCAGGGCGCCTGATTGCCGGGCAAGCTGAATGGCAACATGACCCACACCCCCGGCGCCCGCATGGATCAACACGGTCTGTCCGGCCTGAAGCCGGGCCCGGTCATATAATGATTCCCAGGCGGTCAGCAGCACCAGGGGCGCCGCAGCGGCCTGGATGAAATCAAGGGATTCCGGTTTGCGCGCAACCAGTCTTTCATCCAGGACAATGTATTCCGCATAATTACCTGGGACGGTGCCAATGCCCCCGTGAAAAAAATATACCTCGTCACCGGCTTTGCAACGGGTGACACCTGTGCCGATAGCTTCAACGACACCTGCCCCGTCACATCCAAGTACCGCGGGAAGCTGTTCTATCGGATAAAGACCTCGCCTCAGTTTCGTATCGACGGGATTAATCCCTGCCGCCTTCAATTTAACCAGGACCCCGGTCGGGGTGACGATGGCTGGTTTATCTATATCCTGAAGTTGCAGTACCTCAGGGCCGCCGGTCGCGGTCATTACTATGGCTTTCATCGATTTTATGATCCTGTAAAAACAGTCAGTTTAAGGTGGTAATTAAAAAGTTGAATGTCCCCTTTTATTTATTCAGGCCGTCCAGCCAGGCCTCGGCATCCAGGGCCGCCATGCAGCCTGCGCCTGCCGAGGTAACCGCCTGCCGGTAAATATGATCGGCGACATCACCGGCGGCGAAGACGCCCGGCACACTGGTTGCCGTGGCCTCGCCATCCAGTCCGCTTTTTGTCCTGATATAACCGTTATTCATGTCCAATTGCCCTGCAAAGATCTGCGTATTGGGGTGATGGC
>MGXK01000015.1:37598-37779 GCA_001802375.1 Gammaproteobacteria bacterium RBG_16_51_14 | reverse complement strand
ATAGGCTGATGAACCCTGGTGATGATTTTACAAACAAGCGCCCGATCTGCAGATGCAGCCACTGGTGTGGATGACCTGCTTGATCCAATGCCGGTATCATGTGCACAATTCCGTGTAACGGTGCTGGCACCCGTCATTTTCAGGTAATAAAATCAAAGACTGTCAGGTCAAAAAAGATCCG
>MGXK01000015.1:37035-37551 GCA_001802375.1 Gammaproteobacteria bacterium RBG_16_51_14 | reverse complement strand
TCCTGTAAACCATTCAGGGAACGATCCGAGACGATTGTCCTTGCCACCATTATTGAAACACTCGGTTCATCCTATCAAAAGGCGGGCGCCCGCATGCTGATCACCGCCAGCGGTGAGCTTTATGGATTACTGGGTGGTGGCTGTGTTGAGGGTGATCTGAAAGAGAAGGCCGGGACCGTGTTCCGGGACGGGCAGGCAAAACTCGTTTTTTACGATATGCGTGCGCCCGCCTATGCGATCTGGGGACTGGGACTGGGTTGTAACGGGGCGGTCAGGATCCTGTTACAGAGATTATCCGGAGCGGATGATTACCGGCCCCTGTCTTTAATCGAGAATGTGACCAGCCAGAGGAAAACCGGTGTGCTCGTCACTGTGTATGAATCAACGGATCCGGTCTGGCAACCCGGAAAATGCTTCATGTTTGACCGGGAACCCGGACCGGACATTGAATATCAGGGCCCGGCTTTTTTTGCCGGGGCCGCACGCATGGCATTGCTTGCGGACAAACCGCTGACC
>MGXK01000015.1:0-36958 GCA_001802375.1 Gammaproteobacteria bacterium RBG_16_51_14 | reverse complement strand
GACCCGATGCAGTACCCGTCGTTCAACTTGCCAAAGACCTGGGCTGGCGGGTTACCATCGTGGACCACCGGCCAGCCTGGACAACGCCAGAACGTTTCCCCTGCGCCGATCAACTTTTGCATTGCTACCCTGAGGAACTGGCTGGTTCCGTTGCGCTCGACCAGGTACACGCCATGGTGTTGATGACCCACAACATTGAATATGATGAACGCTACCTGAAGGTGATCGCGGCAGGCAATATCCCCTACGTCGGCCTGCTGGGCCCGGCCGCCCGGCGCGACCGCCTGTTGGACAGCCTTGCCGAAATGGCAGGAAGAATACAGGGCCGGGTATTCGGCCCCGCCGGTCTTGATATCGGTGCCGAGACACCGGAAGAGATCGCCCTGGCCATCATGGCTGAAATCCAGGCGGTCATGCACCGGCGTGACGGGGGTCAGCTTTATAACAATCCCCGGCCCCTGCATGACCGGGAAACCCCCGAATGAACCTGTTTTCCCATGAATGAGATTCATGCGCTCATCCTGGCAGCCGGCAGATCGGGCCGCTTTGGTTCGCCCAAGCAACTTGCCCGGTATGGGGACACAACATTAATCGGACACAGCATCCGGATTGCAGGAAAGGTACTCGCTGATCGCATCACTGTGGTGCTGGGGGCGAATGCGGAATTGATCAGGGCATCGATTGATGACCAGGCGATCCGCGTCATTGAAAATAACAACTGGCAAAACGGGTTGGCATCCTCTATCTGTTGCGGAATAGAGGCATTACCCTCCTCCTGTGCTGCTGTTTTGATCCTGTTATGTGATCAACCCCTGCTGAATGAGCGCAAATTACGATCACTGGTGGATGCCTGGATGGAAAATCCATCGCGTATAATCGCCAGTCAGTATGATGACACCTTCGGGGTCCCTGCTGTCTTTCCGGCGGCCTGTTTTCCGGCATTATTGCAGCTCAGGGGGGACACCGGTGCCAGACAATTACTCATACATTATCAGGATCATGTGCAGATGATAGCGTTGCCTGAGGCCGGTGTTGATATTGACTACGCCGCTGATCTCGCTGCCCTGAATGAACAACCGGCAAGTTGAGGAGCAATCCATGATGACATTGGTGATCAACGGCAAGACACATGAAGTTGATGTTGAAGACAGCATGCCCCTGCTCTGGGTGATCCGTGATGTGGTAGGCCATACCGGGACAAAATTTGGTTGTGGCATGGGGCTTTGTGGCGCCTGCTCGGTACATATGGATGGCAAAATCGTCCGCTCCTGTATCACCCCGATCAGTGCCGCCATGGGCAAGGCGATAACCACCATTGAAGGTCTTTCAACAGATGGCAGTCACCCGGTACAGAAGGCCTGGATCGAGGGCGATGTGCCGCAGTGCGGTTACTGCCAACCGGGGCAGATTATGGCCGCTGCCGCGTTATTGAATGAAAACCCGACTCCAACAGAGGCCGAGATCCGCGAGAAGATGATCAACCTGTGCCGTTGCGGCAGCTATCTGCGTATCTTCGCCGCCGTAAAACGGGCAGCGGAAATACAGGGAGAGTCCTCATGAACAAAATCCTGAATGTATCCATGAGCCGGCGTGAATTTCTGGGTGTGACTGCCGCCGGCGCGAGTGTGTTTGTGCTGGGTGTCACCCTGCCGTTCGGCCGCTTTGCCCGTGCCGATACCGGCAATGGCGTAATGAATGCCTTTATCGGTATCAGTGAAGACGGGACCGTGACCTTCCAGAACCCGTTCGTGGAAATGGGCCAGGGAACCTATACATCCATCCCCGCTATTGTCGCTGAAGAACTTGATATCGAGATGTCTGCCCTGCATATCGTGCAGGCACCGCATGGTGATGATTACAAGATCATGTTTGGCAACACCCGGCGTTTTACCGGCGGCAGCCTGAGTGTACGGTCTTCTTATGACAGCATGCGCAAGATTGGGGCAACCGCGCGTGCCATGCTGATCAGTGCGGCAGCCGATGATTGGGGTGTCCCTGCCGGAGAATGCAGCACGGAACCGGGTTTTGTTATCCATAAAACATCCGGTCGGCGTCGCAGTTATGGTGAACTCGCAGCGCGTGCTGCAAAACGGCTGCCTCCGGCAGAGGTACCATTAAAGGACGCGTCCGCGTTTCGCCTGATCGGAAAATCGATCAAACGGACCGACAGTTTTGCCAAGGCAACCGGCCGGGCCGGGTTTGGGATCGATACCAGGGTTGAGGGCATGGTCCATGCCGCAGTGAAACAGTCACCGGTTTTTGGCGGCAGTGTCCTGGCCTTTGACAAGGCCGCCATCATGCAGGAACCCGGGGTGATTGCCGTGGAAGAGATACCGGGTGGTATCGCCGTGATTGCGGATCTGTTCTGGCATGCCAGAAGTGCGCTGGACAAGCTGCCGGTTACATTTGATGACGGGGAAAACCGCCATTTCTCGGATAAACAATACCTGCAGAAGATTCAATCCAGGCTCGATGATGCCGGCTTTACCGCAGAACAGGAAGGGGATGTGGTCACGGCATTGCAAGGCGCTGCAAAAACCATCCAGGCCGACTATGACGCACCTTTCCTTGCCCACGCCACCATGGAGCCGATGAATTGTACCGCACAGGTAGTGGACGGACGTTGTATTGTCTGGGCCCCGAACCAGGCGGCGGATTCCGTCGCGGCAACTGCGGCCAGTATCACCGGCCTGCCCCTGGCATCCATCGAGGTACGGACGCCTTTCCTGGGCGGTGGTTTCGGTCGTCGCTTTATCACGGATTACGTGGCACAGGCCGTCACCCTCGCTAATAAACTGGGAGGCAAACCGGTCAAGGTGTTATGGACACGTGAAGAGGATACGCAGCATGATTTTTACCGGCCGCTGACGGCTGCGAGATACCGCGCAGGGTTTGACGGGCAAGGCAATCCGGTCGCATTACACATTACTATCGTTGGTGACGGCCCGTTCCGGCGTCACCTGCCGGGGTCGATGACCAACCCGGACCTGGATGATTCGGTCATTGATGGTGCGATCCATCAGCCCTATGAAATTCCGAACAGGCGCCTGGATTATGTCTATGCACCCGTGGCGGCACCGATCGGTTTCTGGCGTTCCGTCGGCAATTCGCATAATGCCTTTTTCAAGGAATGCTTTATGGATGAGATGGCCCATGCAGCCGGCATGGATCCGCTTGCATTCCGCCGCAAACTGCTGGCCGACCATCCACGCTATCAAAAGGTACTGGATGCCGTCAGCACGATGTCCGCCTGGAAGGGAAAACCCTGGACTGCCCATGACGGTAAATCGCATGCGATGGGGGTCGCCCTGCATGAATCGTTTAACACGCTGGTCGGAGAAGTGGCCGAAATTTCACTCGAAGCCGGCCAGGTCAGGGTGCACCGGGTTTACTGTGTGGTGGATTGCGGTTTTGCCGTGAATCCGGCGATCGTCACCATGCAGATGGAAAGCGGGATTACCTACGGCCTGTCGGCTGCACTCGGGGAAGAGATTACTATCGAAAAAGGCAGGGTTGTACAGGCGAACTTCAATACCTACCCGATATTGACACCGCAACAGATGCCTGCGGTCCAGGTCGAGATCATCAACAGCAATGAAGCCCTCGGTGGTATCGGTGAACCTGCTACACCGCCCATCGCCCCGGCGGTGTGCAATGCCCTCTTTACACTCACTGGTCAGCGTATACGCACACTCCCGCTCAGCCGGTCTGCGTTACCGGGTGCATAACGGAATCTTCTGCTTGCAGTTTCTCCATGAGTTGACCCAGTGCCTGGCCCCGGTGACTGAGTTGATTTTTAACCGCGGGGGGTAATTCGGCCGAGGTACAGTGATGGGTCGGGACATAAAACACGGGGTCATAGCCGAAACCGTTGCTCCCCCTGGGCTCGGTAATGGCAACCCCCTCCCATACACCCCGTGCCAGCACCGGGTCCGGATCATCGGCATGGCGCAGATAGACCATGCAACAGACAAACCGGGCGCTGCGTTTCCCCTCCGGGATTTGCCTGATCTCCCCGATGAGTTTCCTGAGGTTGTCTTCATCACTTGCCCCGGTGCCGGCATAACGGGCCGAGTAGATGCCCGGTTTACCCTCCAGGGCGTCTATCTCAATGCCGGAATCATCACCGATGGCAGGCAGGCCTGAATACCTTGCCGCATTCCTGGCCTTCAGGATCGCATTCTCGACAAAGGTCAGTCCCGTTTCTTCGACCTCCGGGACATGAAATTGCGCCTGCAGCAGTACTTCCATGTGCAAGCCCTTCAGCATATCCCCGATTTCGCGGAGCTTGCCAGTATTGCTGCTGGCGAGGACAACACGATGTGCCTGGCGTGAATCAGCCATGCAGGGACTGACGCTGGTGTTCGAACAGTGTGGTGATGCCCTTTTTTGCCAGTACCAGCAGCCGATCCAGTTCCTCCGTAGTGAAGGGATGTCCCTCGGCCGTGCCCTGTACCTCGATAAAGTGATCGGCATCATTCATCACCACATTCATATCGGTTTCGGCAGCGGAATCCTCGCTGTAATCAAGGTCCAGCACCGGTGTCCCCTGGTAGATGCCAACCGAAACGGAGGCAATCATGCCACGGATCGGATCGGCCTTGATCAGGCCACCGGCCTGACATTTCCGGAAGGCATCCACCAGTGCCACATAGGCGCCGGTGATCGATGCGGTCCGCGTCCCGCCGTCCGCCTGGATGACATCGCAATCAACCACGACGGTATTTTCACCCAGGGCCTGCATATCGACGATGGCACGCAGAGAGCGCCCGATCAGGCGCTGGATCTCCATGGTGCGACCACCCTGCCTGGCCTGTGTCGCCTCACGCCGCATGCGTGAACCCGTTGATCGGGGCAGCATCCCGTATTCTGCCGTGATCCAGCCCCGGCCCTTGCCCTTGAGAAAGCCGGGTACACCCGTATCAAAACTGGCATTACAGATGACCCTGGTATTGCCGAATTCCACCAGGACCGAACCTTCGGCATGGCAGGTAAAATTGCGGGTGATAGCGACACTGCGTAATTCGTCTGGGGCACGTCCACTCGGGCGCATGGTTTTCTCCGGTTTATGAAAAAGAGGGCGATTATAACGGTTATTTTCAACCGCGCAGTATTTCCCGCATCCCGACAAGGCGTTACTATTGAAAGGAAATCCAGAACGAAAGGAAACAACATCATGATTGCCAGTTTGACGGCCTACGGGCGGTTGGAGGGATCCGGTGAGTGGGGCCAGGCTGTCTGGGAAATTCGTACCGTCAACCATCGCTATCTGGAGCTGTCTATACGGTTACCTGAAGACCTGCGTATGCTTGAAAACGTATTTCGCGATCGGATTGCAGGCAGCCTGAAACGCGGCAAGGTGGATTGTGCACTTCGTTTTGAAGCCGGGGACTCCGCTGCCTGCGAGCTGCCTGTCAATGTCTCTCTGGCGCAAAAACTGATTCAGAGTGCAAAATCATTGCAGGCAACCATTACCGATCCGGCACCCATCAGCGCCCTGGATATCCTGGGCTGGCCGGGGGTCATCGATCGGGCGGCCCTGGATCCGGAACAAATCAGGGAACCGCTGTTGCAACTGCTGGATTGTGTGCTGGCAATCGTCGTCGAGACCCGCTTGCGTGAAGGTGCAAAAATTCATGGCTTGATCATGGAACGTTGCACCATGGCGGCGGCCATCGTGACCGGGGTACGCAGGAAATTACCTGTTATCGTGAGCAACCTGCGTGAAAAACTACTCAACAGGGCCAGGGAACTGTCTACGGAACTGGATCATGATCGCCTCGAGCAGGAAATGCTGTTACTGGCACAGAAAATGGATATTGCAGAGGAATTGGATAGACTGGATGCCCATATCGGGGAAGTCAAGCGGGCCCTGGACGATACGAACCCGGTAGGCCGCCGCCTGGATTTCCTGATGCAGGAGATGAACCGCGAAGCCAATACACTGGGAGCAAAATCAGCCCATCTCGACACCAGTAACGCCTCGGTTGAACTGAAGGTCCTCATCGAGCAGATGCGGGAGCAGATACAGAACATTGAGTGAGGAATTGTTCGTAGTCAGTTGTCAGTTGTTAGTTGTTAGCAACCTACAACCCACCACCCACAACTTCGCCGTCTTAATCTTGTCCATAGTAATCCATTGCAGTACAATGTAATCCAATACATAACATGATACGATCATTCAAGCATCGTGGAATTGAGCGGTTTTTTACCCGTGGAGACTATCGGGGTATTCCAGCGCAGTATGCCGCCCGTCTGGACCGGCTGCTGGACAAGCTGGATACATCATCACGCCCTGAAGACATGCGCTTGCCGGGGTATCGTTTCCATCCCCTCAAGGGTGACCGCAAAGGCCACTATGCCGTGAGCGTATCGGGTAATTGGCGGCTGACCTTTCGCTTTGAAGGTGAGGATGCCATTGACGTTAACCTGGAGGATTACCATTAATGAGTTTGAGAAACCCTAACCGCAAGCCGACCCATCCGGGCGCTATCTTGCGTGAAGATGTGTTACCCGCCTTGAACATGACCCAGTCCGAGTTTGCCGAACGGCTGGGCGTATCGCGTCTTACCGTAAGTGAATTACTCCATGAAAAGCGGGCCTGTTCGCCGGAGATGGCCGCACGTCTGGCAAGGCTGCTTAAAACAACCCCGGAATCCTGGCTGAACATGCAAGCAGCGCGGGACTTGTGGGAGGTACGGCAGAAAAAAGAGATCCGCGAGATCGAACCACTGCGGGTTTAATTATTGCCAAGCCTGGCCCGACGGGGCGAAAACCGTGGAACCCTTGCCCGGCTGGCTTGGTGTCTATCTCAAGGGATTGCGCGGAGGGACGCTAATGCCTGCATATATACCTAATTTTGATGACTATAGGAAAAACCGTGCTCTCATGCACCTACTTAATATTCAGATACAACATTGAATAACAACATCCTGATTTGATTATGACTACACAGGAACACAACCGTAACATCAGCAAGTCCGGCACCCTTTTCATCATCTCGGCGCCTTCCGGCGCAGGCAAAACTATACTGGTCAAGACGCTCGCACAGACATCGCCGTCCATACAGGTCTCGGTTTCACACACTACGCGGCCGCGACGGCCGGACGAGCAGGACGGGGTTGCCTATCATTTCATTGATGAACCAACCTATCATGAAATGATCAGGAACAACCTGTTCCTGGAACACGCGAAGGTATTCGATCATTATTACGGGACCTCCAGGGAATGGGTTAAACAACATCTGGTCAACGGCACGAATGTTATCCTCGAGATCGACTGGCAGGGGGCACAGCAGGTACGCTCACTCATGACCGGCACCGTGAGCGTTTTTATCCTGCCACCTTCCTACCAGTCCCTTAAGGATCGGCTGCAGAAGCGTGACGGAGATAACAGTGTGGCAATCCAGCGGCGCATGCAGGAGGCAAGGCGGGAACTGGCTCATT
This sequence comes from Gammaproteobacteria bacterium RBG_16_51_14, assembly GCA_001802375.1. Classification (GTDB taxonomy): domain Bacteria; phylum Pseudomonadota; class Gammaproteobacteria; order Eutrophobiales; family Eutrophobiaceae; genus RBG-16-51-14. The sequence goes on along the minus strand of MGXK01000015.1, from coordinate 29,513 downwards.
ACTGCGAATTTGATTACATCGTCATCAACGATGAATTTGACAAGGCCATGGAAGACCTGACTGCCATCATCCGCACAGCCAATCTGGGACGCTGCCGCCAATCCAGATACTTCGACTCCCTTGTCAACCGTATGATGGCGGAAGACACCTAGATTCAGTACAATACACAGAACAGGCTCCTGGCATATACCAACAGAATCCGTTTCGAATTCACCGGCTGATTTCAGTTACCATCCGGGAACAGGCGCCACCCTTGCTAACAGTAACAGACAACTTCGGTATGAAATGAGGTAAAACCATGGCCCGATTAACAGTTGAGGATTGTCTCCAGAATGTTGATAACCGTTATGACCTGGTATTGCTGGCAAGCAAACGCGCCAGGCAGATCACCTTCGGATCCGATCCAATGGTCTCGAGAGACAATGACAAACCGACGGTGATTGCACTGCGCGAGATTGCGGATGGACTGGTCAACAAGACCAATATCAATACCATCGACAAATTTGACAGCGATGAGGAATTCATCAACCCGGGTAATTTCGAAATCCCTGTCTCTGATTAAGGACATCCATCCCGGCAAACCGCAGGACAGGGGCTGGGATTCCTGTCCTGACCCTGATCCCTGGCCCGTGTCTGACTGACGTCAGGCACACCCGACAAAACGTACCGTGTATACCATTGACGAACTGCTTGAACAGATAGCTGCCTATCTGCCTCCGTATCAGGTCTATAAGGTACAGCGGGCCTATGAATTCAGCGCCAGGGCCCATAAAGGCCAGCTACGCGCAAGTGGTGAACCCTATATCCTGCATCCACTGGAGGTAACCCGTACCCTGAGTGAAATGCACATGGATCACATGACACTCATGGCGGCATTGTTACACGACGTCATTGAGGACACACCGACTGCCAAGGACGAGATCAGGAAAAAATTCGGAAAAGGGGTAGCCGAACTCGTTGATGGTGTGAGTAAACTGGACCAGATTGAATTCGACAGTTACGCCGAGGCCCAGGCACATAATTTCCGCAAGATGCTGATGGCAATGAGCGATGACATCCGTGTTATCCTGGTCAAACTCGCTGACCGTTTACATAACATGCGCACCCTCGATGCACTCCCTCCCGCAAAGTGCCGACGCATCGCCCGTGAAACACTGGAAGTCTATGCCCCGATTGCCCTGAGAATAGGCATCAACAGCATCCGCCTGGAACTGGAGGAAAGGGGTTTCGCCGCGCTGTATCCGCTGCGTTACCGGATCCTGAACGAACAGATCAAAAAGGCGCGGGGCCATCGCAAGGAAATCATCAACAAGATCCGTACCACACTGAAGCGCCGCCTGCGCCAGGAAAAAATTCCTGCCCAGGTGGTTGGTCGTGAAAAACACTCGTACGGTATTTACCGGAAGATGCGCATGCGGGGCCTTTCCTTTGCCGAGGTGTTTGACGTTTATGCCTTTCGTATCATTGTTGATCAGGTCGATACCTGTTACCGCGTGGTGGGTACCGTGCATAACCTGTACAAGCCGGTACCCGGCAAATTCAAGGACTATATCGCCATCCCCAAGGCCAACGGGTATCAATCACTGCACACGGTACTGTTCGGCCCCTATGGTGTCCCGATCGAGGTCCAGATCCGCTCCCAGGACATGAATGATGTCGCTGAAGACGGAATTGCCGCACACTGGCTCTACAAGGCAGGAGTGGGTGACCGCAGCAATGCACACCGGCGTGCCCGCGAATGGCTGCGCAACATCATGGAAATGCAGAAGGCCGCCGGCAACCCGAAAGAGTTTTTTGAGAGCGTCAAAGTTGATCTGTTCCCGGATGCCGTTTATACGTTTACGCCCAAGGGGGAGATTATGGAATTGCCCCGTGGCGCCACGGCCGTCGATATGGCTTATGCCATCCATACGCATGTAGGCAACAATTGCGTCGGTGTAAGGATTGACCGGAGACTGGCCCCGCTCAGCACCCTGCTCCAGACCGGCCAGACCGTCGAAATCATCACCGCCCCTGCCGCACGACCGAACCCGGCCTGGCTGAATTTTGTCGTTACCGCCAAGGCACGGACCAACATCCGCCATTACCTGAAAAACCTGCAACACAACGAGGCCCTCGCACAGGGGAAACGCCTGCTGAACAGGGAACTGGAAGTATTTTCGACAACCTACCAGGACCTCGATAAACAATTGCTGCAACGCCTGCTGGATGAATACAAGATTGACAAGGAAGAGACCCTGCTGGTGGACATTGGCCTTGGCAACCGGATGGCGCCCCTGATCGCCCGGAAACTGGTGACAGACGAACCTGACAAGCGCACGAAGATCAGCAAGAACAAGGGCTCGCTGCCACTGACTATCAAGGGAACCGAAGGCATGGTGGTCAGTTTCCCCAAGTGCTGTTATCCCATACCCGGCGATCCCATTCATGGTTTCGTGACGACCGGTCGCGGCATTGTCATTCATCATCAATCCTGTAAAAACGTCGCCCTGTTCCTGAACCAGCCGGAAAAGTGGATCAATGTCGAGTGGGCGGAAAATATTGACCGGGATTTTCGTTCCAGTATAAAAATGAATGTCACCAACCAGCGTGGTGTACTGGCCACCGTCGCCGCGGCGATCGCAGACCAGGATGCCAACATCGAGAATGTCGAACTGGGGGAACAGGAGGGCCGCCATACGACAATGACATTTGTGATTGAAGTAAAAAACCGGACGCACCTGGCCCATGTCATGCGCCGGCTCAGGGGAATCAAGGCTGTTTCACAGGTCAGCCGGGCGAAGTGATATTGGCGGGATATTTTTATCAGGCGCTGGTGGTTACACAAAATGGGGGGCGGTAACTGTATGAAACGGGAAATCATCACAACGGCAGATGCACCACAGGCGATAGGTACCTACTCACAGGCAGTGAAAACAGGGAATACGGTTTATCTGTCCGGCCAGATACCACTGGTTCCGGCGTCGATGGAACTGATCCAGGGTGATATGCGTGACCAGATTGTCCGTGTATTCGAAAATCTCTCCGCTGTTGCCAGGGCCTCCGGTGGTTCCCTTGCCGATGTTGTCAAATTAACCGTTTATCTCACCGATTTGGCCCATTTTCCCCTGGTCAATGCCATCATGGCAGACTACTTCAGCAAACCCTATCCCGCCCGTGCGGCGGTGGGTGTTGCCAGCCTGCCCAAGGGGGCAATGGTCGAAATGGACGCCATCATGGTACTGCCTGATTGATGATATTGCCCGGGCAGCATTTGGCAAATCGCAACACACCACAGCTTGATGACCCCGTTTCCCGACTCAACGGTGTGGGCATTCGTATTGAGGAAAAACTGAACCGGCTTGCCATCCATACGGTTCAGGACCTGTTGTTTCACCTGCCCTACCGGTACGTTGATCGCACGCACCTGACCCCCATCGGTGCCTTGCTGGCCGGTCAGGATGCCTACATCCAGGGGACAATTGAACTGGCCCAGGTACATTTCGGCCGGCGCCGTTCCCTGTTATGCCGTATCAGCGACGGGACAGGTGCGGTCCTGCTGCGGTTTTTTCATTTCTCAAAGGCACAGCAGAATACCCTGAAACCCGGGGTGTTGCTGCGCTGTTATGGCCAGGTGCGCAAAGGCCCGAATACACTGGAGATGATACATCCTGAATATCAACACATCGATCAGGATTGTCCGCCGGGACTGGACGAACAATTGACCCCGGTCTACCCGTCCACCGGGGGATTGCAGCAAAGGCGCCTGCGGAACCTGTCTGAACAGGCGTTGAACTGGATGATTTCAGACAGCAACGGGCTAGCTGAATTACTGCCTGACGAAATACGGGAAACATTCCGGCTCCCGGATCTGGTCTCCGCCCTGCGTTATGTGCATCGTCCACCACCGGAGATCGATACCAGGACACTCCGGGAAGGCAGACATCCGGCGCAACAGCGCCTTGCCTTTGAAGAATTGCTCAGTCACCATCTGGGTCTGCGGCAATTACGCGATCTGTTACGCCAGGAACGGTCCCCGGTATTGCCGTTAAGCAAGGGCTTGGTCCCGCGTTTTCTTGCCAGCCTGCCCTTTTCATTAACCCCTGCCCAACAGCACGCGGTAGAAACCATCCAGGCGGATTTACAACAGGAAACCGCCATGTTACGGCTTGTGCAGGGGGACGTTGGTTGCGGGAAAACGGTCGTTGCCGCACATGCCGTCTTACAGGCAATTGAGGCCGGCTATCAGGTGGCGCTGATGGCGCCGACAGAGTTATTGGCCGAACAACACTATGCCACATTCAGTCAATGGCTGGCCCCCCTGTGTGTGCCTGTCCTGCTGCTTTCCGGGAAGCTGAAAAAGTCTGATCGTGCGGAAAGGCTGGCCCGGTTAAACCAGGCAGAATCCCTGGTCATCATTGGTACACATGCGCTGTTTCAGGAACAGGTTACCTTCGCACGGCTGGGGCTGGTCATTATCGATGAACAGCACCGTTTTGGTGTGCATCAGCGGCTGGCGCTGCTGGAAAAAGGGATCGGGCTCCGCCAATACCCACATCAGCTGATCATGACGGCGACCCCCATCCCGCGGACTCTGGCCATGACCATTTATGCCGATCTGGATAATACCGTCATTGATGAACTACCGCCCAACCGCCAAGCCGTTACTACCCGCGTGATATCCATGCAGCGCCGGGACGAGGTCATTACTCGAATCGCCGAAGCCTGTGCCGAGGGACGGCAGGTCTATTGGGTGTGTACCCTGATTGAAGAATCCGAGACCTTGCAATGCCAGGCCGCCATAGACACCTGCGACTATCTGCAGAACAATCTGGGCCCGCTGCGCATCGATCTGATCCACGGCCGCATGAAAAATGATGCAAAAGAGTATGTCATGCGGGAATTCAAGGCAGGCGCCATTCAACTGCTCGTTGCCACCACCGTTATCGAGGTGGGTGTGGACGTACCGAATGCCAGTCTCATGGTGATTGAAAACGCCGAGCGTCTGGGACTGGCGCAGTTACACCAGCTGCGGGGACGTATTGGCCGCAGCGAAATAAAAAGCGATTGCGTACTGTTATACCAGCCACCGCTTGGTGATCTGGCGCGTACCAGACTGGAAACCATGCGTAACATCAGTAACGGATTCGAGATCGCCCGGAAAGACCTGGAACTGCGTGGACCAGGTGAATTTCTGGGCACCCGGCAAACAGGTTTGCCCGTGATGCGTATTGCTGACCTCATGCGTGATGCCGGACTCCTGCCCCAGGTACAGAAGGCAGCAACATTGCTCATCAATAAATATCCGGACAGGGTAGAATTACTGATCAGGAGGTGGCTTGGGGATGATGCCGGTTATGGTAACGTTTAACCGGTAACGATAAAAAACATTATTGCTGTTGCCATCGGCGTAACTGCAGATGGATGCACAAACAGCAACCGCAAACATAAACAGGCCTGATGAACAGGAAAAATAAAATATAAAATTCCGGGTTTCCCGCGATGATAAACTTGATAATGCTGACACAACACCCCACGAATGTGGCCCGGGGAAAAACTTGAGACTGGTCTGGCGAACACAACAGCAGTCAGGATTGAACAGACTACCGAAAGGCCTGCGTGACTGTCTCCTGGAACAGGGTTCATTGACGCGCTATTTGCAGAAATATTGCCGCAGTCAGTTCTGTCTGCAGCTGAAAGACCAATCCTGGAAACGCCCGGCACATGATGAATCACAGCTGCTTGGCCTGAAAGAAGGGGAATATGCCCTGATCAGGGAAGTACTGCTCAGATGTAATTGCACCACATGGGTCTATGCCCGCAGTATATTCCCGGGCTGTACCCTGAGTGGTGCCCAGCGCAGACTTGCCACACTGGGGAAACGTCCTCTTGGCGGTGTGTTATTTGCTGATCAGAGCACAAGCCGGAAAAATGCCGGATATGCAGTAATCCCGCCAACGGACATGCTGTATCAGCTTGCTGGCGTAAATACAAACACAGGCGGCGAATTATGGGGCCGGCGATCGATTTTTCAGATTCAACAAAAGCCCATCCTGGTTATTGAGGTTTTTCTACCGGCGATCACAAAATGCATGAATACTGGCAAATAGCAGGGCAAAGGACAGTACACTGCGCCCAGTTTGCCAGGCAGATGCTGGTTAAATACGGGATATTTATACTTGATAAAACCAGTCAGTATTGGCAATGGACACTGGCGAAAATCAGGTCAAACCTGCCATTATTCAGGGACAGGTTATCCCACTGTGCCCTGAGGACAGTGCATCACGCCCGGATCATCCGGGGGATACTGGTCAATAACGGGTTATTTGTACTGGATAAAGCCGGTCAGTACCGGCAATGGACGCTGGCGAAAATCAGGTCAAACCTGCCATTGCTCAGGGACAGGTTATCCCACTGTACCCTGAGGACAGTGCACTACACCCGGATTATTCGGGGAATACTGGTCAAAAACGGGATATTTGTTCTCGATAAAACCAGTCAGTATTGGCAATGGACACTGGCGAAAATCAGGTCAAACCTGCTGTTGATCAGGGACAGATTATACCATTATGCCCTGCTGATACGTCTGGATAAACCGATCGGGATCTTTTTATTACTCTGGCCCACCCTGTGGGCCATGTGGATCGCTGCCGGGGGAATTCCCGATCCGTATGTGTTTACCGTCTTTGTACTGGGGGTGATCCTGATGCGATCCGGGGGCTGTGTTATAAACGATCTCGCGGACAGGAAATTCGATGGTGCGGTACAACGAACCCGGAGCAGGCAGATTGTTGCCGGATTTGTCAAACCAGCGGAGGCACTGGGTGTGGCAGCCTTCCTGATTACAATTGCCTTTCTGCTGGTCATGACCCTGAACCGGTTGACAATGCAACTGTCCGTAGTAGGTATCCTGCTTGCGGCAATCTATCCCTACATGAAACGTGTTACCTATCTTCCCCAGTTTTTCCTTGGACTCGCCTTTGGCTGGGGTGTACCCATGGTATTCGCTGCACAGACCGGTACGGTGCCGCAAATTGCCTGGCTGATCTATATCGCCAATGTACTCTGGTCTGTGGTCTATGACACTATTTATGCAATGGTGGACCGCGATGATGATTTGAGGCTCGGCATAAAATCTACTGCGATTTTGTTCGATGATGCCGACCGCGTTATTATTGGAGGGATACAGGTGCTGCTGCTGGTTGTCCTGATCCTGATAGGCAGACAATCGGAACTGGGGGGATATTATTTTTCGGGTATTGCCGGTGCCTGCGTACTGGCGATGTACCAGCAGTACCTGATCAGGGACAGGCAGCGGGAAGGGTGCATGCATGCATTTCAGAACAATAACTGGTTCGGCGCAATCGTATTCCTCGGGATCTTTCTGGATTACCTGTTTTGAGCCGGTATGTAAAAATCACCATGATTACTGGTTATATTCACCTTTTTTTCCTGGCATTTCCGTTGTATGAGTTATAATCAGCGAGGCATTTCCACTTCAGGATACATACATAATATGGTCCCATGAAAAGACCAGATCTGCACAATAGCCTTGCCTCTTCCGCCATGACATTCCTGTTATTTACAGGGATGCCTATACAGGCGGCTGAGCTCGATGAATGGGAGCACCGGGAAGAGGATACGGCACAATCTGCCGTCGCTGATAATAATCATGCGCATACACCGCCGGAACCGAGTAATCCTTCCAAATCTGCCGCCAGTGAGTGCAGGCGTATCGAGGGCAAGCTTGCCAGTATCTTTCAGAATGAGTGCCTGGAACGGAATCTTGTTATCACTGGTGGTGTATCAGTCAATGGCGCCTTGATCCTGTACAAGGAATATCCACCCTTGCCATCCCGCTCACCGCATGGGCGCGTCCTGCTGATCGGCGGGATTCATGGGGATGAATATTCGTCAGTAAGCATTGTTTTCAAGTGGATGAAAATACTCGATAAATTTCACTCCGGCCTGTTCCACTGGCATGTAGTGCCCCTGCTTAACCCCGACGGCCTGTTAAGAGAAAAATCCCAGCGTATGAATGCCAATGGGGTTGATCTGAACCGGAACTTCCCCATGCCTGACTGGGATACTGAAACTGCGGATTACTGGTTACACCGGACAGACAGCGATCCCAGACGCTATCCCGGCAAGAGCGCATTAAGTGAACCTGAAACTCACTGGCTGGCCCGGGAGATCGAACAATTCAACCCTGATGTGATTGTTACCGTACATGCCCCGCATGGGGTCGTTGATTACGATGGACCGAAAAATGCCCCGTACCGGCTGGGTCGACTTTATCTGAGCCTGATTGGTACCTATCCAGGCTCACTCGGTAATTATGCCGGCATCCAGAAACATATTCCGGTTGTTACCATTGAACTGCCTTATGCCGGCAGCATGCCCACCTCCACGGAGATAAACAATATCTGGGTTGACCTGGTCAACTGGTTGAGACGTAATCTGGGTACGCAGATACGTTCTGTTGAAAAGAATCAGGAAACAGAACCTTCATAAATAATCCGCCATTCACCATCTGCTTCCCTGCGCCAATACTGGCGTTTGGTAAACTGGCGATGAATATCATCACTTGTATAATCCTGATCGAATGTAACAACCAGAATGCGCTCGTCACCAGGATACAGGAACATACTGGGGTCAATCAATTTCACCCGGATGAAATTCTTGGATGGATTAACGCGCCGTTTGTATTGCACCCATCCTTCATAATCCTTGCCCAGCCCGGAATATTCCCTGGAATAGTGGCGTAAATAGCGATCGGCATTCCGGCTTTCCCAGTCATTGCGCCATTGTTCAATAAATGTCATGTACTGGTTCCGTTGCCGCTTCCAATCATCAACAGAGAGCCATTCAATACTGTCAGCCAGTATGACCGGGGTTTGTCCCTCGTCTATATAAGGTGATATCGATTTCAGGTCCTGGTTCGAGAGGATTACACAACCATCACTGTCCCGCGGGGGACGGCTGTAGGTACCATGCGGTGTCCCGTGTAACCAGATCCCGTAACCTGTGCGCCCGTCTCGTTTATCCCAGACATTTGGATAATTGATAGGAAATGCCCCGTCCCCGTATAAATCCGGCAGTTTGTCCGGATCAATAAAGCCGGTGACAAAATACACCCCAACCGGTGTTTTCTGATCACCCTCTGTGACCTTGCCGGTTCCGTTCTTGCCGATCGTGACATAGAAATCCTCGATCAGGGATGGGACCCCCTTGTGATTCTGGAACAGAAAGAGACGTGAGATTGCCAGATCAACAACGATGGCGTATTTCTGTTTATTCGCCAACTGAACGAAAGAAACAGGAATCTGTTTGACGGCAGGTTGTGACTGCTGGTAACGCCACCGTGCCTTTGCTTCTTCACGGAGTGCGGTGATCTGTTTATATGGGGCGGTTAACAAATTCCCGAAGTCAGTAATTCGATGAGCACGGGCAGATAACAAGTCTGCATACATGAGTTGTGCAAGATTGAATTGCGGATTCAGCTTTACCAGATGCCTGAGTTCCGTCAAAGCCCCATCAAAATCATCGTTCCTGATTTTCTCGATCGCATTCAGCAGGAGCTGCTCTGAATGATGGGATACGTTTTGAACAGCCGTCGTTTGTGTTGCCCGATCCCGCGCCGCGGTGGTGCATGGGGGAAAGCCGGCCATGACCAGCAAGAAAAATATTCTGAGTGCAGAAAACATGACAAACAATAGTGAATTACTGCATTACCTGTCCAGTTCCCTGGTGATTAACCACTTTCCGTCTTTCTTTTTCATCATGATCTCCTTTGTTACCCTGTCACTGTAGGTATCAGACTGGTATTGTTGCAGAAATTTTATCCGTGCCTGCCCATTATCATTAAACACAACGTTTATAGCAGAGATCTCTACTTTTATAAACTGTGGTGCCTCCAGCCGCTCTTTGCGCCGGGCTTCCCACGTCTTTCTGGAAAGCTTGTTGGGTGGCACAAATTCACTGGCATAACAGGCCAGATAGGCATCCATATCCCTGGAAGACCAGGCATTGGCCCAGGCTTGCAACGCCATGATCACTTCTGTCTTGAATGTATCATCCTGTTGACTTTCCTGTTTAGGAGAAGCCGTTTCCTGGGCAGGTGGTACGACTTCTGTTTCTTTCATTACCTCCGGTGGTTCCTCCGGTTTTGCTTCTGGCGCAACCGGTAGCTTTTCCTCTGGTGCTATCTCCGGCTTTTCCTCAGGCGCTACCTCCGGCATTTCCTCTGGTGTTACCTGCGGACTTTCCTTTATCACTGGTTTTGTCTTGGCAATCATTTCCTCCTGCTTTTCTTCCTTATTGGCTATCGCGACCGGTGACTCAGGTACCGAAAATAATTCATTCACCAGTAATAATTTTTCCTTGACGAATTTATTTTCCTGATCCAGTGCCAGGGCCTGATTGTATGCCTGGGTTGCCATCTTGGCATAGATATCACCCAGGTTTTCGTGTGCCGTCGCATAACTAGGATGGGTGTTGATTGCAGTCAGCAATGCCAGTTCCGCCTTGTCATATTCACCCTTGAATGCATAAATGACAGCAAGATTATTGAATGGCTCAGGTAATTCCGGGTGTTCATTCGTTAATTTCTCAAACAGTTTCTGGGCATTATCCAGATCATTCAGCTTGGTCAGTATGAGGCCTTTAAGAAACAGGATCCTGATATCAGATTCATCTCCGGCAAGTGTTTCGTCTGCCAGTTTCAGTGCCTGCTGTAAATGGCCTTCATTGATCAATATCTGGATTTGATCCTTGGGAGACTCAGCAGACATGGACTGCTGAAGGGTGCATAAAAGAATAACCGCTGATGTGATTCGCTTGAACTGTTTCATGTCTATGTAATTGCCCCCAGGCAGCAGTATCTGTACTTCTCAACCTTATCACAAACTGGAGCCCCGAGAGGGAATCGAACCCCCAATAGATGATTACAAATCATCGGTTATACCGTTTAACTATCGGGGCATACCGTCACATCAGACAACAAAAAACCTGAAAAACACCAGTCCTGATACAATCCACGGTATTTTAGGGATTAACGGTTGACATGGCAATTTCATTACACGCTACCGGGACTGAATTATAGCGTGCAGGGAAACTATCAATAATCTCATTCAGAACCGGTGCATTCTTGTCAAGCCTGATATCCAGCCAGTGGATTTTCTTTTCCCCGTAATGGGGGATGACAACCGGTTTATAGCCCTTATCCGTGATCTGACGCAATCGTCTGTTCACCGCTGCCTGTGTCGAAAAAAGACCCAGGGAAATGGCATTGACAAGTTCACCCGTACTGATCAGGCGCAAATCTGTGACACCCCTGTTTTTTAAATCCCTGATCGCCGCCATGGCATTTTCCCTGGAATCACGTGCCGTCAGATAGATCCAGAAGAGTTGTCTGCCCTTGTCATCCGTAAGCCGGTGGTTAACCCATACATGGCGGCTTCGAAACCAGTCTTCCAGCCGGTCCGACTCAGCGGCATCAGGCATCGGACCATAGGTAAAACAGAGGGGTTTAGCCTGATCTAAATCCTTGGTCAGTTCGGAGATATTGACCCCGGGGAGTGACTGGAGTAACTCCAGTCCGATGTCTGGTGGTTCGTTATCACCCACCGTACTATCCCCGACTTTCATCCCCGGGACATCCTCTTCCCGAGTATCCACCTTCTCTTCCTGTTTTTCGTCCGCGGGGATTGGCTGTTCTGCCTGGGTGGTTATAAGCGCAGGTGGTTCCCCAAGTTCTGATAATAACTTTAATTTTTCTGTCCCTTCCGGGATTGCTATGGCTGCTGACGAATTGCGTATCGTAATTTTTGTCTGTCGATCAATTTCCCATCCAAAATAGAAGACATTGCACAATAACAGAAGGATAAACAGCCATTTCATGGTTTATCCCTGAACAAGCTGGACAGACCACGTAATACCAACTGAGGGTCGGAAATAAAATCGGCAGCGAGATAGGGTAAAACAAAGCGTGCAGCACCACCAGTAATTACACAGTTCAATCCACTGCCTGTTTCAGCATGCATGTTCTGCACGCCCCGATCAATAAGCGCGACTGCTGCCAGGCAACACCCATTGGCTACCCCCTTTTGTGTATCCTTACCGAATTCCGGGGTGATATCAGTGCCGGTTTTCACATCAATACCTCTGGTATTCCTGACCAGGGCTTCCTGCATCATTAACAAACCAGGAATAATCAGGCCGCCAAGGTGGATGCCATCAACAGCGACGCCATCAATTGTAATGGCAGTGCCGCAATCGACAACACAAACAGGTGACTTAAACCGGTTCCAGGCAGCAATAATGGCAAGCCAGCGATCCACACCCAGTTGCCTCACGTCATGATAGGCATTGGTAACACCACAGGCAAACTGTTCGACTTCTGCAATTCTGGTTTCAACATTCCACCTGTCTTTTACCCATGCAGTCAGGACTTCCCGGATATCTTTACCTGCAACATTGGAGACGAGAACCTGTCCAGGTAACGGTATTGATTTCCAATGTTCATTCAATTGCTCAGGCAACTTTGTTTGTCGGTACAGGAATGCCTTTTGCGGCCCCAGGACTGTATTATTTTCTACAGCCCACTTGATGCAAGTATTTCCTATATCAACTAACAGATTCAAGATGTCACCCGTAATCTTATTTCACCCGCATTAAACCGCTTCCTCTCTCCCCGGACAGACATCAGGAGTGCGCCCCGATCATCTATCCCGATGACTTTCCCCCGAATGTTTCTCCCCGGCAGAATCAGCATAGCCTGTCGTCCGTGGATGCAATCATACCGTCTCCATTCGTCCAGTATTTCTGCAACCCCTTCATATGAAAATTGTTCCAGTATAAGCAATGATTCAGTAATCAAGTCAGCAGCGAGTCCATTTCTTGAAGGTGGCGTCCGGGTAATCCCGGCAATGTGAGTCCATGGTTGATCGATCCCGGCAATCTCCATTCCTGGGAAATGGATATTGATACCAATCCCGATGACGACATCAAAAGGGCCGGATGTTTCACCTCGCATCTCGAGAAGAATGCCTCCCAATTTACAATGTTCCCAGAGAATATCGTTCGGCCACTTCAAACCAACCCCATTGATACCGGCCCTGTGCAAGGCACGAATAATGGCAACCCCTATAACAAGTGATAACACCCCGACAGATTCAGGAAAATTATCAAAATGCCAACCGAAAGAGAGATTGATGCCTGATCCGACCGGTGATATCCATTTATTTCCCCGTCTACCCCTGCCCTTTGTCTGATATTCGGCAAGCACAACATGTCCATGGATGTTGCCGGTATCCGATTTTTCCAGCAGATATTGATTAGTTGAATTGATAACACCGAAAATTTCAAACTGCTTGATCAATCTCCTGGCATGTTTGCTGATTTTATTTTCTATCTGGTCTTGATCGAGCAATTCGACCGGTACTGACAAGCGATATCCTTTCCCCCGTACAGCATGAATATCCAGGCCATAGTCCGTCAGTTTCCTGATAACCTTCCAGATTGCAGTACGGGTAACACCCAGTTTATTCCCCAGGCTTCCACCCGAATGAAATTTTCCATCTGACAGGATCCTCAGAATCTGAAAAACAGTACGCATGGCGGGTCTGGATCACAATAGGGTGATTACTGACAATCCCCCTGTTATTCAAATACAGGAGGTCATTCCTGCAATGATCCGGATGTTCTTTAGGAGACGGCCTGTCCAGCAGACTGCCTGGAAATTTTTCTCATCTGGATGGAAGTGTATCAAGGACAGCAGACGGAACAGGCTGCGGGCTGTAAAACGGATAGTCCTGCCTTAATTACATATTCCTGCATTGATACCATTTCCCCCTGGTAAACGCATAGTAAGAAGTATTTTCAATGATCCCTGCCTAATCATTGTCAGGCCTTAGCGTTGCATCATCATCGTCAAAATGTTTTTCCGGATTATCCGTGTCTTCATCCTTTTCATCCAGCATGATAGTCTCATCATTCGTATCGATATCCTCACTGGCATCTGTACTGATATCCAGATCCATGGAAATGTCCTCATCCCTTGACTGCATTTCAGGTATAATTGTGTCTTCTTCATCCCGGCCAATGGTCGGTACTGACACTTCTCCGCTTGCACCCGTAATATCGATATCCAGATCAAAGGCGGAATCGGGTATTTCAGGCTCTTTTTTATCCATCGTGTCGTGATATCCGCCACGGATCGCGGTAACTTCTTCGGAGCGATCCTCGGCAGGCGCGGCAAATACGGTACTGGAAATCATGGTCTTGCCGCTATCTTCCATCTCCGGCATGACAAATTCAAATTCGCACTTATGCAATCGTATCCGGTCCCCGTGTTTAAGACGAACTTCAGTAGTAACGGGTTGATTGTTGATGAACGTCCCATTGATACTGCCCTGATCAACAATCCAGAAGGCATAATCCTTGTATTCTATCATTGCATGCCGGCGGCCTATTGTTGATTCTGGTATAACAATGTAATCCAGATGATCAGTATCCTTGCCGGCAACACGACCCATCATCGCCGGTTTTTTCCCAAGCCTGTGGGTCTGCTTGTCGGTATACCCGTTTATGTCATTCAGATAGGCTTCCTGGATATATTCATCCTCACCCGTTTTCAAACCGCGCGTTCGTCGCAGTAACAGGATCAGGATGGCAAGCAGGGCAATAATCAGGATACCGGCCGCAACCAGTATAATAATGGAGCGAACCCGCTCTTCTTTACCCAGCGCCGTAGATGGTTGAACCGGAACCTCGATGATCACAGGTGGTGGTGGCGCTACCGGTTGCACCTGAACAGGTTCAGGCACAGGTGGTGGAACAACCGGAGGTGCCGCCTGTTCAGGACCCGGTTCCGGCTCAGGCGGTGTATCGATAGCCGTGTGGATCCGGTCAAACACATTCTGCAGGTCTTCCGCCTGCATTGCCCGGTAGTATTCTCCGTCCGTTTGCTGCGCCAGGGACTGGATTAGCTCAAAATCAGCCTGATTCGTATACGCAACACCGAATATCCTTATGGAGGAGTCCGCTGCATCTGCCGCCAGGTCGGCCTTCAACCATTTTGCCTTTTCCAGATCCCGGTTGACATCTCCCGTATCAACAATGCCATCGGTCATGAAAAGAATGAGTTTCTGCGCCTCCTTGCGGCCATTGATCTTGAGTTCATAGATCGCCCTTTCAATGCCGGCCGGACTGTCCGTGTACAGACCTTTATAGTTGATCTGACTAAGGCTGCCCAGTATCGTTTCACGGGTGGCCAGGGATATATCGGTCAGAGGTACTGCGAGACGGACATCCTGATCAAAGATGATGACGGCAACACGTGTTGACTCGTCCAGCCCGCTGATAAATTGCGTCACTGCCTGTTTCGCCAGAAACAGGGGATCATTTTTCTTCATGCTGCCGGAATTATCCAGCACCAGCACAACGTCTTTTTGATTCAGGGTCTGTGCATGAGATCCTGTCTCGCCTGCAGGAGGCAGTTCACCGGGGATATCGTCTGTTTTGTCAGCATCCGGCAGTGTATCGATTTCCTCAGGTAATGGTGATGCAGGTGATTCGGGTGTGACAGTATCTGCCTCCTCTGCCGATTCGACGGCCACCCCGGCGCTATCTTCATCCAGTGCCCAGGCACTGGACATAACGAGCATTATTCCGAATATCAGGGAAACTGTTGTGCGAAAATAGAGAGCCATGATCCCTCAAAATGTCTTTGTTCAGGCTGCATTATAATGCGATTACGACTTGATCTATACCCAATTTGAATTATCGTGCCCGTTTCCGGTTATTTCTATCCTGTCGCGATCGGGCGTCCCGGATCCGCACACCACTCACTCCAGGAACCGGCATACAGACGGGGCATAGCCAGACCGGCGTGACTTATAGCCAGTAGATTGTGGCAGGCAGTGACTCCAGAACCACAATAAAATACCGAATCAGCGGGGGCAATATTACCCATCAATTCCAGGAATTCATATCGTAACCGACTGGAATCCTTGAAATTACCATTCCCTTCAAGATTATTCTTCCAGAAACGGTTTATGGCGCCGGGAATATGCCCTGCCACCCTGTCCACCGGTTCCATCTCGCCAGCAAAACGGGCCGGGTCCCTAGAATCGATTAACAGGCGCGCAGCGGTTACATTTTCCACTGTCACCACCCAGTCTTCCCGGGCCTGGCCTTGAAACCTCACCGGAGAACGGGTCTCAAGCCCCTGCCGAACCGGGCTATTCGCTTGTTGCCATGCCTGCCAGCCACCATCCAGGACGGCAACGGCTTCATGCCCCATATAACGCAACATCCACCACAAGCGGGCTGCAAAGGAACCATTGGCTCCGTCATAGGCAATCACCTGGCACCTGCTGCCGATCCCGAAACGACTGAACAGCTGCTTCATGGCATCCGGGACCGGCAGGGGATGACGCCCCCTGTTCGTGACAGGTGGTCCACTCAGGTCATCATGCAGATCTGCATAGATGGCACCGGGGATATGGGATTCCATATAGGCATTTTTGCCGGCGCTTTTATCAGCAAGATCGTAGCGACAGTCAATGATCACCCAATCCGGGTCATTGCTATGGCGTTCAAGCGCATCTGAAGCAATGACAGTTGTGTACATATCCATTCAACGTTTCAATATGGCCGGATTCTCAGGTATCGTAATTGTGACTGGAGGTCAGAGTATGGCCATCGCCTGTCATCATCAGGAAATATCTTACTAAATAACAGGTGTAAAGTGTCAATGTTGTTGTGAATGTCTAATGACCTGTTTATATATGAATGTGTTCAGGGAGCGTGGCTGAAACCTTGTCGAGAAACTGGCAAACTTGTTAAACAATCCAGGTACTGCAATCCCGGATTTGCCCAGTTTATCCAGCGCCATACACACCACAGGTTCTGCATCCATTGCTATCAGGTCATTTATCCTGGCAAGTTTCTGAAACTCCGTACGGGTAAATCCCGGGCATAATGCCAGCACATCAACACCATACTCTTTCATTTCCGCAGCCAGCCCTTCGGCAAGCATGAGATCGTAGGCTTTGGATGCACAATAATTTGTCCAGCGTGGTGCTGAAGCAAAGGCAACAATGGATGCAAGAAAAATAATGCCTCCTTTTTTACGATCCTTCATCTGCTTTCCAAATTCATGTGCCAGCATCAGAGGTGCCCGGCAATTTACATGTAATAACCGGATTTCATCTTCCAGGTTATTTTCCACCAGCGCGCCTGTATTCGTGAAGCCGGCATTGTTAATCAATAATCCGATCTCGAATCCGGACGTTACGCTTCTGATTCCGGACAAAAAGTCCTCACTGGAAACATCAACAGCAATAATCCTTGCATCTATACCATGTTTGCTGCTGAGATCCGATGCAAGCGCCTTCAATCTTTCTTCTCTCCTGGCGATCAGGAACAAATTCAGGCCTTTAGCTGCAAGCTGCCGGGAAAACTCCATGCCTATACTGGATGATGCGCCGGTAACGATTGCCCATGGGCCATATTTATTTTTAAAGTCGCTCATTATTACCAGCCTCCATCACATTCAAAATCGATTGATTCAACATCAGGGTGACGCAAATTCCAGGATAAGCCGGATCAGTTCATCTGGCGCATCCAATGACAGGAAATGACCGGCATTTTTTACGATCTCGTATTTAACCCCGGGGATAGCAAGCCGGTTTTCTTCACGCTCCTTTGTATTTGACCAGTCATCCTCTCCATAGATCAGCAGAACCGGTATATTGATATCCTTGTATTCCGTCCTGGCCTCATCCCACAGGGATGCATTGCGGATCAGGGACAAAAAAGACCTGTAATGGCCAGGGCGGCATCCTGCTGTATACAACTCGGTGATAAAGGCTGATGGAAATTGGTCCGTATTGTGTACTCCACCCTCAAATATCTTCATTTCAACCAGCCGATTACGCATACGCATCACCGTCTCACCAATCACGGGGATCCCGGCCAGTGAAAAAATAAGGCAGGCGACAATAGAACTTCTTTTTATACCGAGTCCCTTCGCATAGTCATATGGATTAATGGAAATAATCTTTTTGATTTTTGGATTGTGCCTTGCTGCAAGCACAAGCGGTATTGTTCCTCCAATGGATATCCCGGCAACAATTGCGCCACTGATATCAAGCTCGTCCAGAAATCCGGATGTTGCTTCATAAAATACCTCTGGTTTTAATTTTTCATTTGCAATATCCGACCATCCATGACCTGGATAATCGAAAGCATATACCTTGAAATATTTTGACAGTTCAGGAATTACCTTTTGGAAGATATCCAACTGGGTCCTCAATGTATGTAACAGAACCAACGGTGTCCCCTTTCCCACAGTGACATATCTGAGTTTGATCCCATTAACATCAACATATTCGATGGGAATATCTGGTCCCCATAACAATTTGGCAGGTACCGTTGGTTTTGGCCTTAATGCTTCAACGACATAGGAAACCAGAACCGGACCAATTACCAGCGTTAATAAAAGAATTAGCCATCCTGTCATGCTCATCGTTTGTCTCCTCTAATCATCACTGATTTATACATTGAGTCTGGAATCATTACATATAGCCCAGCAATCTGATACTGCGGAGTGACCATAACGTGCCAATTACACCAACACCAACAACACCAATCATAATAAATAAAAATGGAAACCCTCCGGTTACACCTACAATCAATAATACAAGAATAATAAAAATCCTGATAATGATCGTACCAAGTACCATTTCTTCAATCTTTTTCTGCCAGATCCTGAAGGTAATCAGCGTAAGACAAAGTAAAAACATACCCGTTAGTCTCACAAATGGTCCATCGTCCACCATGGCGGTATCGAAACCCATAAATGGAATGACCCATTTAGGAAAGAACAGAAGTGGCAAACCAAGTAATCCTGTATACGTTGCAATGTAAAGTTGCCAATAAAAGGCTTGTTTCGGCATCTTGGACCTCCTTCGTCATGCAGTGATATAGTCAGCATGGATATTTACCAATAAATGGCATCTACAATATAAGACATATCTTCAAGTACCTGTCCGAATTTCGTGCTCCCGATACGGCGATTTAATTCTTGCTGGGCACTCTCCCATGCAGGGGTCATCTTTTTCAGAAGAGTAACCCCTTTCCGTGTAATAACTATCTTCTTTGCTCGCCTGTCCTGTTCCGGATTTACAATCAGTAATCCATCTTTCTCAAGCGGTTTCAGGTTGCGCGTCAACGTTGTCCTGTCCATCACCATGAAATGCGCAAGATCAGATATGGTTATTCCATCAGCAAAATAAGCTGCCAGAAGCAATGAATGCTGTGTTGGTTTAAGACCAAAGGATTGTAAATAGCTGTCATAAAACTGTGTGACAGCCCGTGCTGCCTTGCGTATGGCAAGACATGCACAGACATTTTTCGGATTGTCCTGCATACCCAGTGCTCTATATTTCTGTTTCACCATAATTCAGGGACATATTCATCGTTCAATCTGCAAGTCAGGCATGATTTCATTATTCTGACTATTATAAGTGTATATGCACGTATCTTGATGTCAAGATAACAAAAGCCATTTTCCGTGTAAAATTGGAAGTCACTATCTCCATATCTGAAGATTGATAACATACAATGCCACGTTTATTCACTTTGATGCTTGCTGTTTTCTTGATTCTTGCTACGGATGCCTGTACTACTTTTCGTTATTATGCCCAGTCCGTCTCCGGACAGATGTCACTGCTGAGTAAACGCCAATCGATCAACCAGGTAATCGCCACTCCTGGAATACAAGACGCCACGAGAGAACAACTGGAACGGATCAATGATATCCGTGAATTTGCCAGTCAGCACCTGCATCTTCCGGAAAATAACAGCTATCGAAGTTATGCCGATATCGGTCGTGATTATGTGGTCTGGAATGTATTCGCCGTGCCTGAGTTTTCATTACAACCCGAAGTATGGTGTTACCTGTTCGTCGGCTGCCTGTCGTACCGTGGTTATTTTTCCGAAGAGAACGCGCAGCGTTATGCAAGGGAACTGGAGCAGCAGGGACTCGATGTTTTTGTCGGGGGTGTAGCCGCCTATTCAACTTTGGGATGGTTTGATGACCCTGTTTTAAACACAATGTTAAAATGGGATCGCGTAAGACTGGCCAAGGTAATGTTTCATGAACTTGCCCACCAGCTTATCTATATCAAGGACGATACAGGATTTAATGAAGCTTTTGCAGATACCGTTGCACAGGTGGGAGTTCGCCGCTGGTTAATCGCCACGGTACAGTATGAACTGCAAATGAAATTTGACCAAGAAATGCAAAGGGAAAATCAGTTTGTCGATCTGGTATCAAGATACAAGGAGAAACTGGTTGCACTGTATAATAATAAGGCCCTGTCTGAAAATACAAAACGCATGCAAAAAAACAGTCTTTTCACGCAAATGAAGGAAGATTACTTCCGGATTCGTTCGACGTGGGATACCGATGAAGGCTATGACAAGTGGTTCGAAGCTGGTCTTAATAATGCCAGGCTGGCTGCTGTGATCACCTACCGGCAATATGTACCCGGTTTCCTGGCCCTCCTGAATTCTTCCAACAATGAGCTGTCAACATTTTATGATGTCGTATCGACACTGGGGAAATGTGAACTATCATTACGACATAGGGTACTGAGCGCAAGGTTACCCAAATTTGACTGTTGATACCATACAACATTTATAGTGACAGTAGACTCCAATGCTGCAGATTACTAACCGATGTATTGCCATTGTGTATCTGTTGCTGTGTCCCTTTAACTGTCCAGGTGATGCGACCAGTAATGCAAGTCACAATACATTAATAACGGCAGTACCCGCCGGGAAGTTCCCATATCTGGCTATGAACTCCGTTAATGATCCGGATCAATCGAAGCCAAATTTGCAGCAGGTTGAATTGAGCGAAGGGATCTTCCTCGTTGCCAACAGAAATCTTGCTGACCCCAATTTTAGTCAGACCGTTATTTTACTGACTGAATACAGCAATACAGGGACATGTGGTTTGATCATAAACAGACGGGCCGATCTCCTTGTCACTGATTTATTCCCAAAACAGGATAATATGAATTCCCTGACAGACAAGGTGCGGATGGGAGGTCCTGTAGCCTTAAATCGTGTACAAATTCTCTTTCAGGCTAAAAACACACCAGTCGGGGCAAGGCATATTGTTGAAAATATTTTTCTTGTCAACTCGATCCCTTTACTCAACCAGATCAGCCGCGGTGACTTTCTGCCGGAAGCACTAAACGTTTATGCAGGTTATGCAGGATGGGCAACCGGCCAGCTGGAGACCGAATTACTCCGTGGTGACTGGTATCTCTGGCAGGCAGATGCTGCTACGGTTTTTAAAAAACCGGCACAGGAAATCTGGCCTGATCTGATTCGGCTTGTCACTACCCAGTGGGTCGATAACCAGAGTGATAAAAGGCCGCTTTTTTCACACACTTCACTATATTATTGATATCACAGTTTAAACTCAGTTAACTATATTTATTCAAAAACAGATTTATTCGATTTATTATTAAATTCAATCAGTTAAAATTCATCTGTCACAAAATGTGAAAAGATACACAGTTTGACCGAGAATTTACTGGCGATGAAATAAATCTGCCATATAATCTGACGATTACCTGCAAAACATTAGCTATTTAGTTATGTTTAATAAATTTTTTTCCAAACCAATCGAGCTGCATATTGGCGAGCAAACATTCAAGTTTTGTTCACTATCCGACTTCGAATTCAGCCTGGCGGGACGGACATCAGTACCTTCAAAGAAGATCACCTCTATGGTCAAGCTTTCACCCGAAGAATTGAAAAAAGAAGCCCTTACAATCAAGGGAATTGAAAAACGCTTTGTTACAATACTCTCAAAATCCATTGAAGAACCTGGCAGCATCAATCGAGCCTTACGTGAGATGGATCCGCAAATATTCTCCCAAGACTACGGATGGCGGGATATTATCAGCGCCCTGAATGAAGGCGGTGTAGAACTGGATGAATTCAGACGAATTTCCCTTGTGAAGTATATGCAATACCTCTCTTCACGGCAGGAGATCATCAAATATCTTTATTCTGAAAAAAAGAAACATACAAAAACCAGGGCTGAATCTGATGAAGGAACAGGGGTCGACTTTAAAGAAACTCTGATCCTTGAAAATACTCTTTTCGAGCCTCTGCAACGTGGCTCAGATAACGGCGATCTGGAACGGTTGCCAAAAGGCGAGTCGGTCAGCCTCTCACTTAAATCGGGCAGGGAGATCGAGATACTGTTATCCAAACACAAGTGCAAATTGATTGGTGGAGACAAGATACAGTTTGTTGATCAGTCAGGAAGAAACTATACCCTGAAACAGGGCCGCAATGTTATTGGCAGGGATAGTATCAGTACCGTTATGCTGGATCCGGCGTTAAGGGATATATCCCGTTTACATCTCGTTATAGAGATCGATGGTGAAAACCGGATGCAATTAACCGACCTGTCCTCACACGGGACGTTTATGGCTGCCAGGTATCTTGCGAACCAGACACTCTGAGCTTCTGATTTCGTAATAATAGCTATTTAAAAATACCTTTGATTCTGGTAAGCATACCCGGCCCCTCCCTGGGGGCAGCCTGTTTTCTCCCTGATTTTGCTGATGCTTTACCACCGCCGGTTAACAAGCCCTTCAAACGCGTTGCAGCGGTGGTTCCCGCCTGTTTTTGTACCTTCTCAATCAGGTAGTCATTCTGATAACCTTTTGCCCTTAGGTCCCTGATAATTTCTATGATTGTTTTGTTAGCTTTGTTTTTTTCCAAAGCGACATATAAACTCTCAAGTAACGACTCGGACCACATCGTTTTTACTTTTGTGGTTGTGGTTTGTGTTTCATCAGCCATGGGTTATCTCCGCTATAATTTTGACAAATCAATCGATAGATGCCGATTTCTGTAAATAATTACCTGACAGAACCCTGCTTCATCTAAAGTACACCACTTCTTATCCGGCTATCCCTGAAACTTACAGCAAATATATTAATATTATATATAAATATATACACTTAGTATTATATAGATATATAAATGGCTTGTTAGAATTGCGCACATTTTATATCACAATCCCTATCCTACGATTATGAGCAAGCTAGCGGGAAGAGAAGACATGACTGTAATTGCATTTGATGTTAATCATCTGGCAGAAGAGTACGACCAAAAAAAACCTTCCGAGATCATTAAACTTGCATTGGACAGTTTCGAAAATCTTGCCATTTCATTCAGTGGCGCAGATGATGTTGTCCTGGTGGATATGGCCGTCAGAATTAATCCGGATGTTAATGTATTTTCCCTTGACACAGGCAGACTACATACAGAAACCTACCGCTTGCTGGAACAGGTTCGAGAACACTACAACATCCAGATTGAAGTCCTTTTCCCGGATACCGCTGCTGTACAAGAGCTGGTAAAAGAAAAGGGACTCTACAGCTTTTATAAGGATGGACATAAGGAATGCTGCGGTATCCGTAAAGTTGGCCCGTTACGACGTAAACTCGCAACACTTGATGCTTGGATTACCGGGCAACGCAAAGATCAAAGTCCAGATACCCGTGCTGCTGTCCCGGTTATTGAAATTGATGGGACATTTTCAACATCCGATAACAGACTGATCAAATTTAATCCACTTTCCAACTGGACATCTAACCAGATCTGGCAGTATATCCGCAAAAACGATGTGCCTTTTAATGAACTTCACAAGCGTGGTTTTATCAGTATTGGCTGTGAACCCTGTACTCGGCCGGTACTCCCGAACCAGCATGAGCGGGAAGGCCGTTGGTGGTGGGAAGAAGCCACAACAAAGGAATGTGGCCTGCACCCTGGCAACCTGGATAAGAAATCTGTTTAGCCAGGATCGTTTTCATGTATATCACAATGGTCAAAAAAATCAGGGCAGATGGAACACCCTGTCGCAAGTGCACAGAGGTCGAACAGCTTCTGCGCAAGGAAACACTACTGGACAAGATAGACAATATCGTGATCGCAGATGAGCGTGACCCCGAGAGTGGAGGTATGCAGCTTGCACGCAAGTATAATATAACGTATGCCCCTTTTTTTATCGTTGAAAGCGAAGGTAAGGCGCCTGTTATCTATACAGTATATTTTCAATTCGTCAAAGAAGTGTTCAAAACCAGTACCACGGAGAAACAGGAAATTGACGAGATTATGGATATGAACCCCGATATCGACTTTATCTAGGCATCGAGATTCAGCAGGTCGCCTTTGATACAATCCTGAAAATGACAACTATGCATCGTTTTCCTTTTAACCATCTGCATAGTCAATAGTAAAGTGGTAATTCCATGGCACCAAACAATTGATCCAATTCTGCCATGGTCTGCATACGCATGGCAGTCTCAACCACTTCTCGTGTTAGGTGTGGGGCAAATAATTCAATAAAGTCGAACATATAGCCGCGCAGAAATATTCCCTTTCGAAATCCGATTTTCGTGGTGCTCGGTTCGAATAAATAACTGGCATCAAGTGCAATCAGTTCTTTATCGAGTGTTTTTTCATAGGCCATGCTGGCAATTATGCCAACGCCCAGCCCCAGTTTGACGTAGGTTTTAATCACATCTGCATCAGACGCCGTAAACACAACTTTTGGTGTTAATCCTTCAGCCCTGAATGCCTGATCCAGCTGTGATCGTCCCGTAAACCCGAATACATAGGTCACAATCGGAAACTCGGATAGTGTCTTCAATGTTAAGGTCTGATTGTTGGCAAGGGGATGATCATGACGAACAATCACACTGCGATTCCATTGATAACATGGCATCATCAACAGATTGTTAAATAACTCGAGTGCTTCCGTCGCAATAGCAAAATCAACAGTACCTTTCGACGCAAGTTCCGAGATCTGTATCGGCGTCCCCTGATGCATATGCAGTGAAACTCCCGGGTAGAGCTTGATGAATTTCTGAATAATCGAAGGCAGGACATAACGGGCCTGGGTATGTGTTGTAGCCACAGACAAACTGCCCCTATTCTGGTCGCTATAATCCTGTGCGACCTGACGAACATTCTCAACCTTATCAAGGATTTCACCTGCCATGGTGATAATCGCCTTGCCCGCAGGTGTTATTTCAGTCAGGTGTTTACCACTTCGATGAAAAATCTGTATGCCAAGTTCTTCTTCAAGCATCCTTATTTGCTTACTGACACCCGGCTGCGATGTAAACA
This sequence comes from Gammaproteobacteria bacterium RBG_16_51_14, assembly GCA_001802375.1. Lineage (GTDB taxonomy): Bacteria > Pseudomonadota > Gammaproteobacteria > Eutrophobiales > Eutrophobiaceae > RBG-16-51-14. Next base: position 4,295 of record MGXK01000015.1, on the reverse strand, counting down.
GGCTTTCGGCAGTAACTGATACATTCAGATTGTGACCAGCCACCTCCCAGATATATCGAAGCTGTTGTAGTTTCATCAGGATGACCCATTTATACTGAAATAATATAAAAATATATATAATAATTACTTTTCTGTATAGATCGTTACCGGTAAATTAAGCATCTTTCCTTAAAATAAGAACAATTTTATAACTATAGAAAACTGGGGTGATTATGGACTTTGCTTATATCTTTGCTGGATTTCTGGTCGGTTTTATTGTCGGTATGACCGGTGTGGGTGGCGGATCTCTTATGACACCCATCCTTATGCTGGGTTTTGCTATCAAACCTGCCATCGCTGTGGGGACCGATCTGCTATATGCCGCCATAACCAAATCAGGTGGCGTTTTTGTGCATCATAAACACAGCAATATAGAATGGAAAATCGTTTTTCTGATGGCTCTTGGCAGCATTCCCGCTACTCTGATCTCCATCCTCATACTCAAACATCTTGGTGAAAGCGGCATTAACTCTGAACGTCTTATAACAACCATTTTGAGTATCGCCCTCATTCTTACATCACTTGTCCTGTTATTTAAAAACAAGTTGCAAATACTCAGCCGTAATGAGCACCTGTCCGGCATCCACGTATTGCATCAACGCCTGAGAAAACCCATGACAATCATTGCCGGTGCCATGATCGGGACTCTTGTAACCTTCTCCTCCGTCGGTGCTGGCGCACTTGGCGCTGCCTTTCTATTTTTTCTGTACCCAAGGATGCGTGCTATCGCCATTGTCGGGACTGATATTGCACACGCGGTACCCATTACGGCAATTGCCGGTCTTGGCCATGTCCATCTGGGGACAGTCGATTACATCCTGCTGGCAAATCTTCTGGTCGGTTCACTTCCCGGGATCTATGTTGGAAGTCATGTTGGGACACAACTACCAGACAGGCTTGTACGTCCCATACTGGCAAGCATGTTACTGATGATTGGCGTACGTCTGGCGATGTAGTTTAAAAAACGCTTATTTGTTTTTGCCCATAAAATATATACAGAACAACGAAAAACCCTGCATAATCATGATTATTATGCAGGGTTTTGATTTTGATCTGATATTTTCGTAAGCCTTATTGACCAGCCAATTATTATCAGGCCTCCACCCGTCGACGGTAATCTTCAATCATCGCGGCCATCTGGTCTTTCAGCATTAATTTTTCTTTTTTCATATCTTCGAGTACAAAATGATCAACTGGCGTTGCACCGAGATTGGCTTCCTTGACACGTTTTTTTAATTCCCCATGCTTTTCATAGAGACGTTTAAAGTCGTTATTCTCACCTAGCAATGAATCAACAATATTCTGATCAAATTCGAACATAATCCCCCCTATCGTCTGTTCTGAATAAACGATATGTTGGTTGTGGAAAATACACCATGTACATAATGTAAATTAGACTAATCGGGCGCGATCATCCAGTTCCGAGGGACACATTACGACTTGATAGTCTATCTACTAGTAGATAGACTGTTCCCATAGGCACTGACAAATATAGAAAAATGACAGTTGAATCAACCCAACAAATGATACTCAACACGGCATTGTCGCTGATCCAGTCAAAAGGTTATAACGGTTTCAGCTACCGAACTATTGCTGAGCGGATTGGGATCAAGACTGCCAGCATACACTATTACTTTCCCAGAAAGAGTGATCTGGGCAAATTCCTCATCGTCGATTACAAAAGCCGGTTCAAGGATGAATTACACCATATTGATCGGGATATTGACGATGCTTCGATGAAATTGCAACAGTTTACTAATTTGTTTATTCAAACCCTGGCACGGGGAAACCGGATGTGCCTGTGTGGCATGCTGGCTATTGATATCGTTACATTGCCCCCCGAAATTGTTGAAGAGGTTATGGGATTTATCAGAGACATTGAACAATGGCTCACACATGTATTAACCAGAGGGCGTGAGGCAGGCAGCCTGAAATTTGACGGTCCTCCTGAAGATCAGGCCAAGGTAGTGTTTGCTGTTCTTGAGGGGGGCATGATGACTGCCCGGATACTTAATGACAGTCATCATTTTGAACAAGTCATCAGGCAGCTTCTTGCGACTTTGAATACAAGCACAGGACGATAAAGTCTTTGGAGAAATACCAGTGAAAAGAAGCAAATCACTTAATTTAAGGAAGATCAGGCTATCTTATTCTGAAATAAGTAATTTCCTGAACTACCCAGTAATTGCACTCATGATTTTCACACTATCAGTTACGAGTGCATCATCAACTGCGCCTGATACAGACATATTTAATATCAGTGAAGTGGCTCCCGGCATATACCTGCATAAGGGTGTTCATGTCACTTTTGAAGATAAACAGCATGATGATATTGCCAACATCGGATTCATAATCGGGGACAAGTGTACTGCAGTTATCGATACAGGTGGTTCTGTGACAATCGGGAGTAATTTGCATAAGGCAATACAAGAAACAACAGATAAACCAGTTTGTTATGTCATCAATACCCATATTCATTTCGATCATGTCCTCGGCAACCTGTCTTTTGTCGACGAACACCCGGAATTTGTTGGTAATGAAACCCTCAAGGCCGAAATCGAGGGAAACCGCTCTTTTTTCCTAGAACAATACCTGAATGATCTTGGCCCTAATCCATCAACTAACTCAATTATCGGACCCGGAATTGGTGTTACAGACACGAAAGAACTGGATATTGGTGACCGTAAGCTGGTACTGACAGCCTATCCGACAGCCCACAGCTACAGTGACCTGACGGTACTAGATGAAAAAACCGGAACTCTCTGGGCAGGTGATCTGTTGTTCAGGGAACGTATACCTTCACTCACAGGTGACCTGAAAGGTTGGTTAAAGGTGATGGAGTCGCTTAAAACCCTGCATGTAAGTCTCGTGATACCCGGACATGGTACCACGGCAAAAAATCTGTCTGAGGCAATGCAGGATCAGAAAAGATATCTCGACACCCTGCTTACTGAAACTCGTCAGGCCATCGCAGATGGCCTCTTTCTTGACGAAGCACTGGAACTGATCGGTAATGATGAAAAAGTACACTGGCTTTTGCACGAACAGCACCACAAAGCAAATGTAATAAAAGCATTTACCGGACTCGAATGGGAATAAACCGGGTTATGGTAAATATATTTTTCTATTGCTCATGTTCTCTTGAAAAATATGTCCTGTAACGCAATATTAATATTGCCACTTTTTATGGTATTTGAGTTTTCTGTTGTCAGGGAACTAAGGTGATGTGTCATGCCACGCTATGATTATTATTGTGCAGAAAATAATCGCACGATTGAAGTCAGCCACAGTGCAGATATTGAATTAAAAACATGGGGTGAAGTGTGCTATGCAGCACAGATCACAATGGGGAATACCAAATTCACGGCACCGGTAAGAAGGGTGATACACCCACCCTGCATCAGCACCTCTATAGGCGCTTCAGAACTCAAAGCAGCCGGTTTTACAAAACTGGTTAAACGCGATGAAGGTGTCTATGAAAATATCACTGCGATGGATGGAGAAGAACGTTATATGAAGGCAGGAGACATATCTTCTATACCACATTTGTATAAAAAAATACGGGATTAACCCGCATATTGCATGAGCAGTCTTGATGTTGCCCTATTTTTGTTACGGAACCTGATTTTTTGTTACTGAACACAGATTACAGTGTGTTGTTATTCGTGTTGACTCCATTTTGAACGAAACGCGAAGCTGTTATCACAGGTTTACGCGGTCCAAAATGCCGTTGCGTGATTTTCGGGCATGGCTTGCCGTCGTGTTTGCAAAAACACGTTGCTCAAAGGGAATACGCGTGAACTATCCGGGCGCGAGTTTGGCGGCGACGTGAAAGAACAGCTCCTGATATGGACAAGCACTGGATAACAGAAGGCGGATCCGCCGTGTGTTTTTCATGACCACCGCGCCGATCTTGAGAAGTTTTAACCGTAGCGTACCGACATAGGCATTGGCCAGCTCGGTGCCTTGTAATGCCAGGCGGCGCAGGGCCTCCAATAAGGTGTAGGCCAGGGAAGACAGCAAGAGCCGAAACTGATTGGGCCACCAGCGCTGACAACTGGTGCGGTCGGCGAACAGATCCAGTTGTTGTTCTTTAATCCGGTTCTCCATATCCCCCCGCGCACAGTAGAGGCGTTCGTACAACGCTGGCGCCTCCCCCTCCAGATTGGTGACAATATAGCGGGGGTTCGGGCCTTTGTCGGTGTATTCGATCTTGGCAATAACGCGACGCGGGTGCGTCCAGCTTTGTGCCGCAT
>MGXK01000014.1:9508-10660 GCA_001802375.1 Gammaproteobacteria bacterium RBG_16_51_14 | reverse complement strand
ATGGCGCGGACTCTTCCACGATTTTGATCTCCTCCGGCGTGAGACCGTAAAGGGCGAAAACTTCACGGTCGATGGCATCCTCTAGTTCTGATGTATCAGAGTTCTCGCCCTTACGCTTTGTTTCCGAAATCTGGTCAACAAGAGTGTCAATCCGCTCTTTGCTTATTTGTGGAATGTCCTTAGGAATTGGGAGAGATGCTAATTCGTAAATGCGAATTTCCGGAAATGTCTTGTCTTGACGATTATATTTTTTCCGGAAGTAGTAAGCCATTAGCGAGGAATTAAGGACAGCGAGAAGAGACTTAGCTTTCGCACTCTCGAACGGTTTAACAATTTGAAGTAATTGGCTAGTTACGTAGTCTGAATCACAGTAGGCGCCAATTAGGCGGTTGCCGACTATTCTGCGAAAAAGCAATCTAGTACCACTAAAGAGAGATGGCTCACGTGGCGCAGCGAGGTTCTGCCCGTATCTCAACCAACGCTGACGCCAAGATATATTGAAACGGTCAATATCCTTTCCTTCAAGATACTTTCTATGTTCAGGGCTTTCTTTGGTTTCGGCCTCGAAAACATGGTTCTTCGCATCAGAAGGTGTTTGTGGAGGATTGCCCTTTCCAGTTTCATACAACTTTATGCCGAACTTGACCACTGCGAGCTTTTCAAGAGGCACTGAAACGGATTCAATGCGGCGTCGAACCGCTACGTCCTCCGTTCTTAAGAATATGTTGAATATTTTGAGTTCATCCTCGTTCCATAGGCTTTGCTGAACCTCATTTGAGACAACGAAACGGTCGCCAGAAGGCTGAAGAATTTTTACTGTGTCAGTAGAATTGGTCACCTTCCGAAGAATAGTGATAATTGGCAACACGACGACATTTGCAAAAATATTTTCTCTTGAGCAATCTAGGATTGATTGGACTTGGGTATTTTTGAGTATGTAGGCGCGAAGCTTGCCTGAGCTTTGATTGTTCAGCCAAGTATTAGGTGTAATGAAAGCAACCTCGCCATATGTTGCCGCGAGCTTGATCGCTTGTTCCCAGAACAGAGCGTAGATGTCGAATTGGTATTCAGCAACTGAATACTGTTTTGAGAAGTATTCGTAGAAGTTACCCTCGTCTTCCTTCCATTCCCTTCCGCCTCGATATGGTGGAT
>MGXK01000014.1:9195-9430 GCA_001802375.1 Gammaproteobacteria bacterium RBG_16_51_14 | reverse complement strand
CGAGGGCGCACGCGGTGGCGGTGTTCCAGCCATCGCTTTTTAGTAGCTCGGCAATTTCCGCGCGCAGCGTGGCATCCTGCTCGCGGCACTTTGCCTTGGTGGGCGGCGTGCGGGCGAGAAAGTGGCGTTCACGCACGTTGCGGAGTTCGGCTTCCTTCACACCAATATCCAGATTGCGCAGCAGTTGTTGCCCTGGCCGATTGATGCCGATGAGCGTGTTGGCGGCGACGAACTT
>MGXK01000014.1:8418-8678 GCA_001802375.1 Gammaproteobacteria bacterium RBG_16_51_14 | reverse complement strand
TGTGCCGGTACGCTGCTTGTCGGGTTACGCCCTGCCGGGCTAACCCGACCTTCTACGGGGGCTTCGTTAATGGGGTGGGCATTCGACATACCCTCTCCCCCTGCCCCTCTCCCGCTTGCGGGCGAGGGGAGCAAAAAGGTAGCTTCCAGCTTGGTCTTAAGGCTGGCGATGAGCGACTCGTCCACCATGTAGTTGACGATTTCGCGCGGCGTGTAGAAAGAGCCGGTCTGTTTGCGCGCGGTGGCACCGGTCTCGGGGTT
>MGXK01000014.1:7339-8283 GCA_001802375.1 Gammaproteobacteria bacterium RBG_16_51_14 | reverse complement strand
ACCTTGGCCGACTTGAATTTATTGTCGCCGTAAGCACCGCTCAGATCAACGATGCGCTCTTTGCCGAAGAACAATTCGTTGGGAATCTTGAGCGGGTTGTCGTCGCGGTCAGAAAATCCATCAATGCGCACGTAGGTGGGTTTCTCCCTGGTTCCGAGCGTTTTGTCGAGGCACTCGAAAAGACCGCCGTTCATGAATGGAATGCCAGCGAGAAGCTTGAGCACTTCATCGGGATTCTTCATCAGGCTGCGGTAGCGGTAGAGATTGTGCGCCATGAAGTTCTGCCCGGCCTTGCGAAACTCGCGCTTATCCATTTCCTGATTGAGCGTGGCAAAGAAAAGGTTTTGCAGGATGGCTTTGTAATAAGTGCTTTCCGTGGGGTGGTAGTCGCCCAGCAGCGTGGCAATTCGCGGATCGAACAGCGCATTGGGCAGCAAACCCTTTTCCTTTAGAAACCAGCAAAAGATGATGCGCGTGATGAGGCGAATGAGGCTGAGCGAGTCGCGACCGTCGGCATCCTTGGGCGCGTCCTTAGGGAATTCGGCTTGAGTGAGTGCCCAAAAATACCAGTTGGCCAGCTCCTGATAGAAACGCTTGTTGAGTGCCTGTGTTGAGAGCGCATCTATCCATGCGTCATACAACTCGCGGAAATTGGCCGGGCGGCGTTTTTCGCCCAGATTTTCCAGTGCCAGACCGGCCAGGATGTCCAGGTGCGCGCGGTGCGGGTCGTTGACCCGAACGTCCTTGATGACGGTGATGCGGCTGTCAATGACATCTTTGGCGGCATCTTTGAGGTTAGCGCGCCGGTCAATAACCGCCAGCGAAATACCCTCTCCCCCAGCCAGCCCCCTCGCATGCTCTCCCCCGCCTGCGGGGGAGGGGAGTCCGTGTTTGAAGATTACGATGGCGGGCATCGGGAAGCGGCGATTTAGCTCACGAACAAT
>MGXK01000014.1:357-7291 GCA_001802375.1 Gammaproteobacteria bacterium RBG_16_51_14 | reverse complement strand
CCGCAGCCTGGCAGGGGATTGCGTTTATGCCTTCGAGGGAATGTGTTAATGCAAGACTTGATCGAACAGCGCGTTGGGCAGCAATCTCATCGTTGGTAAGCTGGAACAAAAAGGCGCAGGATTTCCAGCGGTCGGCCTTGACCTTGTCGCGGCTAATCTTGCCAAGTCCCGGTTTGAACTGTTCGATGTTGGCTAGCAGCGTTTCCGCGCTGCTGCCGAGGTCGGCGGTTTTCTCGCTGGTGTAGCCGAGTGCGCTCAACAGGCTGGCTGAGGCCTTGGGCAGTGGTGTGTCGGCGAATGCGGTAAGTGCGGCTTGAACCTGTGCGCGGAGCGCAACATTGCTTCCTGTCGATGACATAACTTTTACTGTTCCCGTTTTTTCATTCTCACGCCTGCCAGTCTTCAACCGGCAAGTTGGGAACACGGGTGAATTCGCCGGTGTTATGCGTCACCAACGTCAGGCCGTTTGTTTGGGCCATTGCCGCAATCAGCAAGTCGTTTCCGCCGATCAAACTGCCGGCACGCTGGAGATGGGCGCGAATTTCTCCATAGCCTTCGGCTGCCGTATCATCGAACGGCAAGCGCGGCCAATGTCCAAAAGCATCTTGCAGCTTTGCCAACTCTTGTGGCGGATTTTGCGCAAGACGAGCGCCACATTGCAATTCCGCCCAGACAATGCTGCACAACACCAATTCATTCAAACTTTTGGTTGCAAGGCGCGCTTTTAGCGCCGAATTCCGCCCCCGCAATATTTCAATGCAGACATTGGTGTCGAGCAGGTAGCGCATCACAAACCCCGTATATCGGATACCGGAAGCGATTGCGGCCTGTCCGGGAAATCGGGTGCAGCGCCCCAAGCCCGCTCCAACCACGCCGGATCCGATTTGCGTTCACGCTTTGTGTGTAAATAACCGATGAAATCGAGCACTTCCCGCTGGAATTCCGGCGGCAATGCGCTGGCTTCTTTGTCGATTGCTTCAATGATGTTGTTCATTATCCTTCTCCTTCAGGTTCACACGATGGCGATAATCAATCCAGCAATATTCCCGCTGGCTCAATGTTACTTGATAACCAGCCAAGTGATTAGCTCAAAGTCACCTGCGGATTTCACTTGTTTGCCGGCATCGGTTAGTTTGCCACCGCGCCCGGCGAAGAGATTGCCCGCATTCTTCCGCTCGAACTGCGCAGCGATGGCGGTAACGGCACGGCTCAGCAGGCCGCTGTATTGGCTCATGTCCTCGCCGTCTTTTGTCTCAGCATCAAATAATTCGCAAAGCTGCGCATAGGGTTCAACCTTGCCCTGGCTCACAGAGCGGAAAATTTCGAGCACCTGTTTTGGGCTGGTAAAGTTGTAGCGCACTTCGCCATCGTCGCGGATGTAGACAAGGAAGTAAGGCTGGAGCGGATTGACGGCTTCGTTGCCGCTGGCCTCGATACGCTGCTTGAGGCAGTAGATCGCACCCGGCTGGATGGTCTGAAATTCGGCATGGGGCGGCACAACAGCATAAAGGCCAAAAGGGGCTTCCTCTAGCTTGGCTTTGTTAGCCTCGATATACGCTGCCAGTTCCATGCGGAAATCGTCGAGAGTGAATTCATTGATGGAAACGGTCTCGTTGAAGTCTTCCAGATCGAGCACTTCGTCCTTGAGGCGCATAAGTTGCTTGTCACGGTAGCGCAGGTCGTCCTTAATCAGTTCGCGCAGGTCATCGGATTGCAGGATATTGTCCTCAGCGGTGGCGGCGATGTCCACCAATGCCATGCGCGTCTCGACCCGGTTTTTCAGGTCAATGTATTTGTTGAGGTCGGGGGTCGGCCAGAAATTGATGAGCTGAATTTCCTTGTTTTGACTGCCGATACGGTCGATACGACCGAAGCGCTGGATGATACGCACCGGGTTCCAGTGGATGTCGTAGTTCACCAACAGGTCACAGTCCTGGAGGTTCTGTCCTTCGGAAATACAGTCGGTGGCAATGAGTATGTCGATTTCACCATCCTGCGGCATGGATTTCATCTTCGCCCGTTGTTTGGCACGCGGCGAAAAGTTGGTGAGTATCTGTGTAAACTCAGCTTGACCGAAGGTGGTGCGATTCGGTTTCGCGCCACCGGACACAAGCGCAATGTGAACGCTGAGTTTTTTGCGTGCCCAGTCCTCAAGATTTTCGTAAAGGTAAGCCGCTGAGTCAGCAAAAGCGCAGAAGACAATAATCTTGCGGTTCTCTTCGCCGTGGTTGTTAGTGCTTGGATGGCGGACTTTTTTCTCGATGATGGCCTTGAGTTCGATCAACTTGGCATCGTGGTCAGGAGTTACTTCCTTGGCCACGCTGTGCAGCAAGGCAAGCCGCTGTTTGTCCGCTTTCAAGTCTTTGAGCCAGTCGTCAACCCTCAAGTGCGCCATCTCAAACTTGAGTGCTTTCCCTACCTGAAACAGGTCGGCAAGCTCTTCATCTTCGTCTGCTTCCTCTGCGAACATTTCATCCTGAACAAGCTCTGCTTCCTTGGCGTTATGAATCTTAAAATCCATTAACCGCTTTTCCAGCGCTTCGATCTTTTCGACTGTGCGATCCATCGTAATGGCAAAGGAATGCACGGAGCTTTCAAGCCGCTTGAGAAAATTCACCCGCATCATGCCGATCAGAAAATTTTCGCGATCCGCCTGCGAAAAGTTCCTGACTTTCTTTTCCTCGTACTGTGTCTTGAACTCATCGCGCACGTAGCGTGATGGGTTGTAAAGCGAGAGCTGATACTTGTTTATTTCGTCGTGAAGCGCGTCGTAGGAAGGGAAGCGCCCTTTAATGTCGATGTCGGCAAATATGGATTCCGGTTTTTTGCGCTTGGGAAATTGACCGATCTGCACCAAAGATGCACTGTAATATTTTTGGATATGCTTGCGCGAACGGGCGATGGTCAGCTCATCCAACAGCGTGAAAAAACTGGCCGGAAGACGATCCATCAAATCGCTGGTTTCCTTTTTCCCGTCTCGCTCTGCCCACTCCATAAAAGTTTTCTGAGCAGTGGTAATAGTGTCCTTGATGCTATGGATGCCGCAGCTCTGCGAGAACGCGGCATCACGCCCCTCACTGACAAAATAAATCTGGTTGCGCAAATCCTTTAGGTCGTTGTTGACCGGTGTGGCCGAAAGTAGCAGCACCTTGGTTTTGACCCCTTTCTGAATAATTTCCTGCATCAGACACTCGTACCGGCTCAGTTTCGGATTCCCGTCTTTATCAACTCCACCTTTGTTGGCATTCCGAAAATTGTGCGATTCGTCGATAACGATCAGATCGTAATTGCCCCAATTGAGCGTACCGAGATCGACGCCGTCCACCTTGCCGGTTTCGCGCGACAGATCGGTGTGGGAAAGCACGGTGTAGGCGAAACGATCCTTGAGGAAAGGGTTTAGTTCGCTGTTATTTTGTGCGAGATAAACCGTCCAGTTGTCGCGCAATTTCTTGGGGCAGAGAACGAGGACGCGGAGGTTACGGAGTTCGTGGTATTTGATTACTGCCAGCGCGGTATAAGTTTTACCCAAGCCGACGCTGTCGGCAAGAATGCAACCATTATGAGCATTGATTTTGTGAATCGCGCCCTTGGCACCGTCTTTTTGAAAAGAAAATAGAGCCTTCCAAATATCAGTATCGACAATAGCGGTTCGGTCAAAAAGCTGGGCATCATCAGCCTGGCCAGACAGGAAGCGCTCAAAGACGTGAAACAGCGTTTTAAAGTAGATGAACTCGGGCGGGTGATTCACATAGAGCTGCGACAGATAGCGCAAAACCTCATCCTTGACGTCTGCCACCAGTTTGTCATCAGTCCAAATGTCGTCGAACCATTGCTTGAGATCAGCGCGATCACGGTCGCTATCAACAATCAGATTGAGTTCGATATTGGGAGTTGCGGATAGACCAAGGCCACGACGGGTGAAGTTGGAGCTGCCTAAAATGGCGTGTTCGCGGTGGCCGTCGTGAATATGGTAGAGCTTGCCGTGTAGCAGATTAGCTTGGCGGATCGAGCGGATTTCGACTTTGTCCTGAATCCACTTCGCACAACGCCGGGCAATTTCTTTTTGTTGCAGCCGATTGGCGAGTTCGAGTCCCTCGTCCTCAATCTTGAAGGATTTCTTATCGGTCTTTTCTGGATCAAGCGTCGCGATGAAGCGCGGTTCGCCAAACAGGAAGCGTAGAGTCTCGACGCGATCGAGCCGGTCAGCCAAAGCTTCGTAAGCGTAAATGGTGAAGTAAGCCGAGACGACGGATAGGACGCTGCCGTCCGATATTCTTTCCGCCAGGAAATCCGCAACCTTACCGCGCCCGTAGTTGTCACGGATGCCCTGGCTATTCGCAATTGTGCTTATTGTCATTCATCCCCCACACTACATGCGCCCATGCGCTCCTCTTCCCGGTGTACTTATTGATCTGCCATATCTAATATGGATGTGCTGTAATGTACTGTAATGTCCGGCATAATCCAAAGGCAGTTTCTTAAATCCGGCGGGTAGATGCAAATCCTCGATTTCATCGGCCAAGTTGAGTTCGCCACGGAAATACTCGTAAAGAAACTTTAAATACAATTCATAGGGGGTGAACTGTGCAAAGGGTGATTTGACTTCGATGGTCGTAACGTAATCCTTGGTCACGTCCACAGACTTGGCCCAAAGCTCGTTGAACTTCTGTTGCGCGAACTCATAGTCGGAACGGTTTTTCAACTCGACATTGAATTCGAGATTGTCTTGCAAGCCAGCCTGGGTAAAGTTGCTCGAACCTGTGATAACCCGGCCTTTATCCCGATCACCTTCTTGAAAGGTCATGATGTAAAGCTTTGCGTGCAGGTGTTCGGATGGATAGGCGCGGACTTCCAGCTTGCCGGATTTAATCCATTCCACGAACTTGCGGACACCATCTTCAATTTCTGAACTGTCGCCGGACTTTTGGAGTTCGTTCAGGATTTCGTTCGGTAACTGCTCTCTGGCTTGGGCGTGTGATTCCAATACCCACTCCTGCTGCACCTTTGCGGTTTGGATCAATTCGTAAGTGGTGCGGTCGGTTTTGATGCCGATGAGAATCCGAATCTTCTCTGTCTTTGTGAGCGCGGGATGAAGTTTATGGAAGCCGCTGATGAAGAAGTAGCCAACGAGACAATCGAAAAGCCGGGTGTCGTCACCGAGCAAAACACCGAAGCGGTCACGCAAGTTCTTGCCAGGTTCGTTGGTGATGAATGTCAGGTCAGAGGACATGGGTAGAAGGGTATTCCTTTCGTTCGCTATACGACGTTGGAGAGCATGGACACACGCTGTTCGGCTAAAACGTAAGGCAAAGATGGCGAAAGCTTGAGTTGCGCGAGGTCATCACAATTTGTGACCACCTCGGTCTTTTCGTCGTTGGCAGGAAATAACACCGGCAAACGCTTAAATAAGAATCCCCTTTGTTTTCTGCATGTTAGCATAACTGCACGTTTATTTTCCGGTTGTCGTTTAAATAAGAATTACGCCCAGAAAGGCAGGTAGCGGGCATATTTTCGTGAGCCGCCAACTTTTTCGTCTGGCTTGATTTTCCCTGCCTCGATTGTTGCCGAAATGATCTGCGAAATGATGGCGCTCTTGGCTTCTGGAAGATGGAATCGCTCACGTAGCGATTGGTTGGTCATCCTCTCCGACATCACCCATTTCAAAGCACAGTGTTGATAGCACGCCCGAACGCGATCTTCGCGATCCATATCGTCCAGCGGCTTTGGCCCAAAGAGTATGGCCATTGTGCGCCTATGACTCACGCGAAAATCTGGTGCTGGCAATTGGTAAAGTTCAGCAGCTTGCACAACACGGTCGATTCCACTGCTCTTTTCTTCGCATATGCCCATCCGCCGCATCAGGTCGGCAAGGCGTTCATTGCGCGATTGATAGCCATCAATGAAGCGCTCTACGGGGACTATCGGTTCGCCCGGGTTGGATATTTCGATGCGATTCCCATAGATTTCCACCATGACCGATGATCCGGTAATGCGCATGTCCTGATGTATGAGTGCATTGGCGACCAATTCGCGAATGACGACTTCCGGTACAAGTTTTACTTCTTTACGGAGTGCATCTTCGATCACTTCATTTTGCGGCAGTTGGTTCATAATGAAGCGGACCAATCCCTGAAAACCAACGGCATATCCTTTGGTTCCTGTTTGATCGAGCCTTGTGTCGAGCTTGGATGTTCCGACATAAACCACGACACGCGCTGCTTTTCGGGCGATATCGGGGAAATCATCCAGATGTTTAGCCAACAGCAGGGCACATAATCGCCGAATTGAATACATGCCATTTGATTCGTCGATCAGCCTCTCGCCAACCAGACGATCAATGACGCCTGTTCGATCCGTTGGGTAAGGCAGTTTGAGCAATTCAAAGAAGGTTTGCGCGTCGAGTAACTCAATCACTTGTTGCGCATCGAGCCCTGTCTTCGAGTGTTCTTCCAACCAATCCGGCTCGCCTTCAGCAAAGATTTTACGTAACTGATCTTCGCTCATCGGCACCAATGCCTCGCCAGAACGCATCAGATACTTACCGTCGAGGTGGTAGGCGGTTCCGCGAGGGCGAGATGGGATATGAAAAACCAGAACCCGCCCATCGGAATGCTCTACTTCTTCGATGTCCACTCTGAAACCAACGGCCTGAAACAATTTTTCGGTCATGGCAACCGGGTCATTAAACGCCTGTGTGCCTACCACAGGGCGCGGCGGTTTGTTGGCAATACCGAGCAACAGCAACCCACCTCCCTCGTTGGCAAGGGCGATGCAATACTCATACAACTTGTGATTATCGTATTGGGTCTTTGCTTCTTTGAATTCCAGCCGCTGATTCTCGGAACGAGACTTGCGCCACATATCGATCTGTTCGGGTGTTGTGGTCATGTCCAGGTAATTCCTAAAATCACGCGCAGATCAATACATATCTGGG
>MGXK01000014.1:0-287 GCA_001802375.1 Gammaproteobacteria bacterium RBG_16_51_14 | reverse complement strand
GGGCATGCAGATAACCCGCCACTTCGGCAGCATTGGGCAGTGTCGCAACGATGGACTCAAGAGGGATGGTCTGATTGTCGTCGGTTGCCTCCCATGCACTGTCGTGAGTAATGTCCGTGAGTTGCCCAAAGCTCTTGCGGCCATACTCGGCTATGACTTTTTGAATACACTCGACTTCCGATTCGGCCAGCATATCCATGTCGCAATCCCGTTTCGGAATTACATCACGGCCACGATAAACATCCAGGGATTCCTGAATGATTTCGTCCCAATCAACATCAATGGAT
>MGXK01000013.1:21077-24916 GCA_001802375.1 Gammaproteobacteria bacterium RBG_16_51_14 | reverse complement strand
CACAGCGGGGGTGGGTTCGTGGAGACGGGAAATACCGGGATGATCGAGGATGATCGTATGAGTGTAAATCAGTATTATGCCGTAGACGGTAGCGCATAAATAACCCCGCCAACTGGCGGGGTCTGGAAGGATTAATGAGGAGTTGAATCTCCCCGCGCTTGCGCACGGGGGTTTTGTTCCGCGATTAATTTACGCTGTTTATGGTTACCAGTTGGCCTGGGTATGCAACTGGAAAATACCCGGTTCGGCGCCATCATAACGCCCGCCATCAATATCAAGCACCTGGACATATTGTGCAGTGAACTTGAAGTTTGGTGTCGGATACCAGTTGACACCGCCGGACAGGTTTGTCTGCTCACCGCAGGTATTCGCAGCGGTTGCCAGCATGCATATCCCAAGGTCGTCGTCTTGCAGGTCTACATGGCTGTAGCGGGCAACCGCTTCCCATGCGCCCCATCCACCATTGCCGACGATACTGCGTGGTTTCGGATTTTCAAAGGTGCCGGATTCGAACTTGTAGGGCCTTGATTCACCGGTAATGATCCAGCCACCCTGGAGGTAATAACCATCGAAGTTGAGGTCTTCAAACATTCCTGCTGCGCCAAGGGCAAGTTCGTCTCCCCGGTTGACGTCGACATTGTAATATTCGGCCTGTCCATGCACCGGACCATATACACCAGCCAATTCAAGGCCGAGGCGCGTATAGCCTTCAATTCCAGGTATGGCACCGGTGGTGACGAGGATATCAGCCTGATTAATCTCGGGACGTGGGCCGAAGGTAATCCCGCTGTCACCCTGATCAGGTGTTCGCCATGATCCGGCCAGGCCGAGGTGAGCAACACGATCTGCAGTATGGAACGGGGACAAGGTCAGACGTCCGACAACGGAATAACCCTCCGCATCATTGCCTGCACCGGGGTGATTGGCACTGGCAACGGGGTCTTCACCAAATACGCCCACCGTTCCTGTCCATAAGTCATGTCCCCAGGTGCTGTACTGCAGACCAATCTGGCGGCTCAGGGAAAAGGTGTTGGTGGCAATCGAGTGCTCATTGAAAGTGTCATCGTTTGAACTGATCAATTCATCCAGGCTGAATGGCTCCTTGAAGTTGCCGACCGTAAGATGGCCCGGCTGCGCACCTTTAAACAGGTAACGGACATAGACGTCGCGGAAACCGGCCGCAGCGGCGCCCGTGAAATCATATTGAATCTTCGCCTGCCACACACGCCACAGGGTCATGGTGAGATCCAGGCGGGTGCGCCGGAATTCTGTGCCAGAGGTCAGGGTCGGATCACTCTTTGCACCGGAAGCATCAAAGCCCGTATCATTATTCATGAAGGCGGCGTCCATATGAATACGGCCACCGAGACGCCAGCTGAACTCTCCATCAGGCGTCGCCAGTTCCAGTTTCCCCCTGGTCTCAATCCTGGGTAGTGTCGCTGCTGCAGCCTTGATCTCCCCTTGGCCTGCTGAATTTGTTTCATCATCAGCCTTGGCAGCTCCCGAGAGCAGTTCATATTCTTCCTGCGTGATACTTCCCTTGTCTTTCAGGACTCTGAGCAGATCCATCATGGCATCATTCGCCGCCATAGCGGGTGTTGTCAATGCGGTGAGACATCCGAGGATGGCAGATCCGCATATGCTTTTAAAATGTGTCTTGGTTAACACAGCCGTTCTCCTTACTATATGTGAGACTGAATGAAAAAATTTAAATCATGCCCCCAACAGCGGTACTGACCCCTTTAACAGTGCAAAAAAACAGGAGACCTTTTTTACGCGCCGTCTGTTACAGCGAAATGAAACGAGGATGACAATAGAATGAAAGAATTATGACAGGCGTGTTACAAAACAGCAGGAACGGTTGTAAGATTGCCCGACATGAAACCGGATTATGAAAGAAATCCTGCCTGTCATGGTTCTGTAACCTGTCTGGTTTCTAATACGCACCCATGTTGTTTGACACAGCAGTTGATCAGATGAAAGGCAATATTCTCATCATAGAAGATGAGGCAGCGATCAGGGAAATGCTCGGCTATACCCTGATGAAGGATGGTTATTTTTTCCGGGAGGCTGCCGATGTGGAACAGGCCCGTCCTCTCATAATGGACAACAAACCGGATCTGGTACTGCTCGACTGGATGCTGCCCGGCATGAGTGGACTCGATTACGCACGCAGCCTTCGCAACAACCCGGAAACGGCCGGCATACCTATCATCATGCTGACTGCGAAGGGGGAAGAAACAGACAAGGTGCGTGGTCTGGACAGCGGCGCCGATGATTATATTACCAAGCCCTTTTCGACCCGGGAATTACTGGCAAGGATCAAGGCCCTGCTCCGGCGGACGCTCAGGGATGACCAGCAGGGGATCATCACGGTGGACGGTTTGACACTGGACCCTGCGACCCACCGCGTGGCTGTCCGTAACCGGGATATCCGCATCAGCCCCACCGAATTCCGCCTGCTGCATTTTTTTCTGACCCACCCGGAACGGGTCTACAGCCGTACCCAGCTTCTGGACCAGGTATGGGGGCAGAATGTCTATGTCGAGGATCGCACTGTGGATGTTCATATCCGGCGTTTGCGCAAGATACTTGCCCCCTTTGACCATGATAAATTTATACAAACGGTACGCAGCGTGGGTTACCGTTTTTCAACCCACTGAATAACCCGACTGATAATGAAGGAAGATCTCTGGCGATTGCTTGGTGTTTTCAGTCTCAGCCTGTTGCTGGGTCTCATCACCGGACAGGTGGCCGTGTGCCTGGTTACCGGGTTACTGTTGCTGGGATTGTGGCAATATCAGGCTTTGCAACAGTTGTTCCACTGGTTACAGCGCCGCAAGGAAAATAATCCCCCTGAAATGCCGGGTATCATCGATGACATCATCTGTGAAATTGATTTTCTGCGTAGACGGCACCGGCGGCGCAAGGCGAAATTATCCGGTTTTCTGAAGCGTTTCAGGGATGCCACCGCTGCCCTGCCGGACGCCACCCTGGTGCTGGGTGAATTCGGCGAGATCCGGTGGGCCAACAGCAAGGCGATTGACTACCTTGGAATACGCTGGCCCCAGGACAAGAAACAACGTGTGCCCAATCTTATTCGTCATCCTGATCTGATCAGTTTCCTGAATGACGAAAAGAAACTGGTTTCAGGCAAGGCACTGCAACTCGTATCTCCCGTTAATGCCGGACAGACCCTTGAAATCAGGCTGGTGCCCTACGGCAGGAAACAGAAATTACTGGTTGCCCGGGATATTACTAAAATTCATCGTATTGATCAGATGCGCAAGGATTTTATTGCCAATGCCTCGCATGAACTGCGGACCCCTCTGACCGTGATAGCCGGTTATCTGGAAGGATTTGACGGTGACAGTGAGCTGTGTCCGCAGGAATGGAAACTGCAGATCGGGCAGATGCGCAGGCAGACCGGGCGCATGCAGAGATTAATTGAGGACCTGCTGATGCTGTCTGCCCTGGAAACGGAGGTCAAACACACGGAGGCGGATATGGTTGCCGTGCCTGAATTACTGGCAGCCATCCATCAGGAGGCACAGGCCCTGAGTGGAGCGATGGAACATATTTTTTATCTGGAAACGGAACCCGATCTTTTGATCAAAGGCAATCAGCGTGAATTAGGCAGCGCCTTTTCCAACCTGGTTTTTAATGCGGTTCAGCATACCCCGGAACGGGGGGTCATCCGTATCCGGTGGTATCGGGACGCGGAGGGGGTACATCTGGCGGTTACTGATACGGGGACCGGCATCAGTCCTGAACACCTGCCGCGACTGACGGAACGTTTTTACCGGGTTGACAAGGGGCGGTCCAGGGATCAGGGGGGT
>MGXK01000013.1:0-20982 GCA_001802375.1 Gammaproteobacteria bacterium RBG_16_51_14 | reverse complement strand
CTGCGATCTGCCTGCCCGCCTGATCGTTTCTGACCCTGAGGCCGACAGGAAAAGCCTCTCCGCGTAGTCAGCCATCAGAAAACCGGCAAATCCAGGGGTTAATGAAATTGTCATAATTCTTTCATCCGGCTGTCATTCGCATTCGGCAGGATCATCCCCTGCAATGATTTACTGATTGACCGGTGACGCCGGTAGTCACACATCTCAAATGGAGAACGAAGAATGATTAAAAAGACCCTGTTTTCAGCAGGTTTTATGCTCGCGTCCTTACTGCCGGCCGGGGCGATGGCGGATGCCGGGCTGGTCGATCCGGCACTGCCGGAATACACCGCGGCGAGTGGTGTTTCCGGCAGTGTTATCAGCGTTGGTTCCGATACCTTGGCCAATCTGATGACGTTCTGGGCGGAGGAATTCAAGCGTCTGTATCCCAATGTCAGCGTCCAGATCCAGGCGGCTGGTTCATCAACAGCACCGCCGGCGTTAACCGAGGGTACAGCCAACTTCGGACCCATGAGCCGAAAGATGAAGGACAAGGAAGAGGCAGACTTTGAAAGCAGGCATGGTTACAAACCAACGCCGATTGCTGTTGCCATCGATGCCCTGGCCGTTTATGTCAACAAGGACAATCCCGTGCAGGGGCTGACGATTGAACAGGTAGATGCCATTTTTTCAGCAACCCGGAAATGTGGTCACCCGGAGGATATTACCAGCTGGGGCCAGCTTGGCCTTGACGGCACCTGGGCCAGTCAGCCAATCCAGATCTTCGGCAGGAATTCCGTTTCCGGTACCTATGGTTTTTTCAAGGAGGAGGCCCTTTGCAAAGGCGATTATAAGAATACAGTGAATGAACAACCCGGTTCTGCCTCCGTCGTACAGGGAGTGACGAAATCGCTGAACGGGATTGGTTACTCCGGGATCGGTTACCGGACATCCGGTGTAAAGGCAGTGCCATTGGCAAAAAGTCAGGGCGAGGACTACATCGAGGCAACACCGGACAATGCGACCACCGGGAAGTATCCCCTGGGCAGATTCCTCTATATCTATGTCAACAAGCATCCGAACAAGCCGTTACCCCCGCTGGAATCAGAATTCATCAGGATGGTGTTGTCGAGGATTGGCCAGGGAATCGTCATCAAGGATGGCTATATCCCGCTGCCGTCCGGGATCGTGGGCAAGGAAATGGCCCGGCTGGCGGAATAGCCGGTGTTATTGTTGAAAAACAGTTAACAAACAGATACCTGCCCATTGAATCTGTGAATCTACCGGCCCCGCTGTTACGGGGCCTTTTTTATTGAGTTGAGCCTCTGATCTCCGGGATGGGTTACCTGTGAGGCCAGATGCAGTCTTGCCGACCTCTGGCCGGACACAGTGTATCTTGCTAGCGCCTGCCCGGGTTGATCCCCTGTGCGAAGGCGCAGGGAGATTCAATTTCAAGGTAACAATCCTGTCATATTTCGTCCTTACACTGGCCAAATGCCTGATACAGATAGTTCGATCGCCGGAATTCTGCCTGATTTTGCTACCCCTGCTGCCATCCGGCATCGCCGCTGGCGGCATATAAAGGATGTCACGACCCGCTATCTGATGGGGGTTGGCGGCGTCAGTATCATCATTGCCATTGTCCTCATTGCCTTTTACCTGCTTTATGTTGTCGCACCCATGTTTCACCCTGCCGGGATGGAACGTGTCAGTGAATATCCGGTACCGGGGGGCGGTAGCGGGGGAACACTGTTCTATTCCATGGAGGAACAACATGAAATCGGTCTGCGCGTTACGACGGGGGCACAAGCGATATTTTTTGCTACCAGTACCGGCGAGATTCATGAACAGGCAAGTACCGTCATTGCTGTGCCCGCCGCTATCTCGGCATCTGCAAGGGGCGATCCGACACAGCGGATGGTCGCCCTCGGTCTGGCAGATGGGACGGTAAAGCTCTTCCAGCACAACTATTCGGTGTCCTACCCGAAGGATGTACGGGTTATTGAACCGCACATCGATTATCCCTGGGGAGAGGACCCCATACCGGTGGACGGCGGGGGGGTGGCGCTTGCCTGGATCAGTGTCCAGGCAGATGAAGAAAAGGCCACTATCGTGGCATTTTCGAATGATTCGAGGCTGCATCTGGTCAGTCTGGAGAAGGAAGAATCCATGCTGGACGGGGCAGTGACCCTGAACCGCACCGAGAGCGAGATTGCCCTGGATAACAAGGAGGTGGTCAACCTGAAACTGGATGTGGAACAGCGCGAGTTATATGTTGCCGATGCTGACGGATTTATCAGTTATTTTGATATTACCAGGAAGGCAGAACCGAGGCTGATTCAGCGTATCAAGGCGGTACCGGACGGGATCCGCATTACCAGTCTGGAATTTTTGAGTGGCGGGATTTCCATCCTGGTTGGTGATTCCCGTGGCACCATCACCCAGTGGTTCCCGGTGCGGGACAGGGAGAACAATTACACCCTGGAAAATATCCGCCACTTCAGTGATCAGCAGGCAGCGATAGGCAGTATTGCCCCCGAATACAATCGCAAGGGTTTCCTGGCAGCCGGTGCTGACGGTTCGCTGGGGATCTACCACACCACGGCCCAGCGGACAGTCAAACTGATACAGATGGACAGTAACCGGCTTTCAGCCATCGCTGTCGCACCGCGCGCCAACGCCGCCCTCATTGAAAACAGCAATGGAAATCTGCAATTCTGGCATATCGATAACGAATATCCCGAAATCTCCTGGCGGACGATCTGGGGCAAGGTCTGGTATGAAAGTCGAGATCGACCGGAATATATCTGGCAATCTTCGTCGGCAAGCAGCGATTTTGAACCCAAATTCAGTCTCACACCGCTCGTGTTTGGTACCTTCAAGGCCGCCTTTTACGCCATGCTGTTTGCCGTGCCATTGGCGATCATGGGGGCAATCTATACCGCCTATTTCATGTCGGCACGATTGCGTGGTGTTGTTAAACCGACCATTGAGATCATGGCGGCATTACCGACGGTCATCCTCGGGTTCATCGCCGGACTCTGGTTTGCCCCCTATGTAGAGCATCATCTGGCCGGCATTCTGCTGCTCCTCATGCTGTTACCGCTGGCGGTGGTTTGTACGGCATGGTCCTGGCGGCAACTGCCTGTCAGGCTGCGGCAGCGCTTGCCGGATGGCTGGGAGGCGGCCATCCTGATCCCCGTCCTGATTGCTGCCATGGCGGTTTCCATCTGGCTGGGACAGCTCGCTGAACTGAACCTGTTCGGGGGTAATTTCCCGCTCTGGTTGAATCAGGTGCTGGGAATTGATTATGACCAGCGCAATTCCCTCATTGTGGGTATTGCCATCGGTTTTGCCGTTATCCCGGCCATCTTTTCCATCAGCGAGGATGCCCTGTTCGAAGTACCCAGGCACCTGACCACCGGATCGCTGGCGCTGGGAGCCACCCCCTGGCAGACGCTGGCACGGGTTGTGTTACTGACGGCGAGCCCGGGCATCTTTTCCGCCATCATGATCGGCCTTGGGCGTGCTGTCGGTGAGACCATGATCGTGGTGATGGCGACCGGCAATACCGCCATCATGGACTGGAATATCTTCCAGGGATTCCGGGCCCTGTCCGCCAATATCGCCGTCGAGATGCCGGAGTCCGAGGTCGGCAGTACCCACTACCGGATCCTGTTTCTGGCCGGACTGGTATTGTTCATGGTCACCTTTGTCTTTAACACCCTCGCCGAGGTCATCCGACACCGGCTGCGAACCAAATACAGCAATTTGTGATGAATACCGGGATTAAATCGTGGTTTGACAGCGGTGAGCCCTGGATCTGGCTCAATGCTGGTGCAGTCAGTCTGTCAGTCATCATGGTCACTGGTCTTGTGGTGCTGATTGCGGTGCGTGGTCTCGGTCATTTCTGGCCTGGTGCCATAGCGGTTTTCGATTATCAGGAACAGGATGGTTCCCGCACGCAAATCATGGGTGAGTTTGTTGATCATGAGCAGATCGCCAAAAAGCGCCTTGGTGGTTCCGGTATGGAAAATATCCAGGGGTTCATAAGCCGTTTCCTGATCAAGACAGGAAACCGGGACTTTACCGGCCTGGATTTTCGCTGGGTTGAGGAGGCGTCGCTGGCAGGACTGCAATACCCGGAAGCGGTGATGCTGGTTGAGCGCAGGGAATGGGGCAATTTTTATGGCTATTTACGGGGGATCAGGGACAATGGCCAGGACCTCAGTGCCGGGACTGACTTGTGGGATACATTCCAGGAATACATCCGTACCAGCGAGGTTGTTTTTGATCAGATAAGACATATCGAAAAAGACCGGATTGGCAGTACCAATTACCGGATGGAACGCCTGCGCCTGGAAGAGCGTGGTCTGGAGATAAAGGGGATTCCGGCCCCCGGACAGACCAGCGTTATCGCCGCTCAGCGCAGGCAACTGCAACAGGAATATGACGTGCTGACAGTGGAACTGGCCAGGCTCTATCAGATACTCAATAAAACCAGCATTGTTGCCATGCTGGCAGACGGCAGGGAGATCGAAATCCCCCTCGCCCGGATTGTCCGTGCCTACCGGCCAAACGGGATGAACCTCCTGCAGAAGACCGGGTTTTACTTTGAAAAACTATGGGAATTCCTGGCGGATGAACCACGGGAGGCAAATACTGAGGGTGGCATTTTTCCGGCCATATTCGGGACCGTCATGATGGTGATCATCATGGCCATCATTGTCACACCGTTTGGTGTTATCGCTGCGATCTACCTGCATGAATATGCAAAGCAGGGTCCGCTGACCCGCCTGATACGGATTGCCGTCAATAACCTGGCCGGTGTCCCGTCGATTGTTTATGGTGTATTTGGGCTGGGCTTTTTTGTCTATTTTCTGGGTGGCCGGATCGATCAGTTGTTTTTCCCCGAGTCATTACCGGCGCCGACCTTTGGCACGCCGGGCCTGCTCTGGGCTTCACTGACACTGGCATTGCTCACGGTGCCTGTTGTCATCGTGGCGACCGAGGAAGGACTGTCCCGTGTGCCACGTACCATCAGGGAAGGGAGTCTCGCCCTGGGGGCGACCAAGTTTGAGACATTGTGGCTGACGGTGTTACCCATGACGGCATCGGCCATGATGACGGGTTTAATCCTTGCGGTGGCCAGGGCGGCAGGTGAGGTAGCACCCCTGATGCTGGTTGGTGTGGTAAAACTGGCCCCTTCGCTGCCCCTGGATGGCAATCTTCCGTATCTGCATCTGGACAGAAAATTCATGCACCTCGGGTTTCATATCTATGATGTGGGATTTCAAAGTCCGAATGTTGAGGCGGCAAGGCCTCTCGTCTATTCCACAGCACTATTGCTTGTGATCATTATCATCGTTTTAAACCTGGCGGCCATCAGGATCCGTAACCGGCTGAGGGAGAAATATCGTGCAGCAGAGCAACATTGATGACAGGATGGAAATGAGCGAAAACTTATCGGATGAACCGGCAACGGTGCTGGCACCGGACAAGGAACCGCGGACGCATGCAATCAACCTCGGGGCCTTGACGCAGGTTGACAGCAGGTTAACGCTTGCTTATGAAAGTATGTGTATCCAGGTTCGGGATTTCAATCTTTATTACGCGGATAATCATGCCCTGAAAAATATCACGATGGCCATCCCGCAGAAACGGGTCACTGCGTTTATCGGCCCCAGCGGTTGCGGCAAATCAACGTTGTTGCGCTGCTTTAACCGTATGAATGATTTGATTGACAGCGTGCACATTGAAGGAACCATTTATCTGGACGCACAGGATATTAATGACAAGTCTGTTAATGTCGCGGAACTGCGGCGCCGGGTCGGGATGGTTTTCCAGAAGCCCAATCCTTTCCCGAAGTCTATTTATGAAAATGTAGCCTATGGTCTCCGTATCCAGGGGATCAAAAATCGGCACATACTGGATGCGGCGGTTGAAAAGTCATTGAAGAGTGCAGCCCTGTGGAATGAGGTCAAGGATCGTTTGTACGAAAATGCACTGGGTCTCTCCGGTGGTCAGCAACAGCGCCTGGTGATTGCACGCGCAATCGCCATCGAACCGGAAGTGCTGCTACTGGATGAGCCTGCGTCGGCGCTGGATCCGATTTCAACCCTCAAGATTGAAGAACTTATCTATGAATTGAAATCGGATTACACGATTATCATTGTGACACATAATATGCAGCAGGCAGCCAGGGTATCTGATTTCACGGCCTATATGTATATGGGTGAAATGATTGAATACCGTGATACCAGCACCCTGTTTACCAACCCATCGAAAAAAATGACCGAAGATTACATTACGGGTCGTTATGGTTGATCTGTGGAATGTGATGGAGGAAACGAGATGACAACGGGTACTTTACCGCACCATATCTCACGTCAGTTTGATCATGAGCTCGAAGATGTCAGGAGCAAGGTCATGGCCATGGGCGGGCTGGTCGAACAGCAACTGTTCAACGCGCTCTCGGCATTGACAGAGAATGATATGGAACTGGTGGATGTGGTAATCGGGAGAGAGGTTGAGGTTAATTCATACGAGGTCATGATCGATCTGGAATGCACCCGTATACTGGCACGTCGACAGCCGGCTGCGAGTGATCTTCGTCTGGTCATGGCCATAACAAAAACAATTACCGATCTGGAAAGGATTGGTGATGAAGCAGAAAAAGTGGCAAAAATGGCCTTGGATCTGGCTGAAAAGCAGGCACCTAGGCCCTATTATGTGGGCATCAATACCATGGGCATCCATGTTATGAATATGCTGCATGGGGCACTGGATGCCTTTACCCGCGTGGATTCCAAGGCCGCGCTGGAGGTTGCCGGCAGGGAACCGGAGTCGGACGAGCAGTATGTGGCGATACTACGCCAGTTGATTACCTATATGATCGAAGACCCGCGGAATATCACGGCGGCGCTGGATGCCGTATGGACGGCACGGGCCCTGGAGCGGGTCGGGGACCATGCACGTAATATCTGCGAGTACGTCATCTATTTTGTTGAAGGCAAGGATGTCCGGCACATCAGCCTGGAGCAGATCGAAAAAGAAATTAAAACAGAATAAACCAGGTCCTGGATCATGTAGTTATCAATTTGTACCTGCTTTGATTCCCTGCCTGGTTTCCCATTTCAATCGTTATCCAGACATGCCTGTGGTGGTAAATAACCTGTTTTTCCTTTAGTGTAATCAGTATGGACGCAATCAATCTTAAACAGCCGGAACTCTATATTAACCGTGAACTCAGTATGCTTGAGTTCAACCGGCGTGTTATAGAACAGGCCAAGGATACGACGGTTCCGTTGCTGGAACGCCTGCGTTTCCTTTGTATCGCCAGCACGAACCTGGATGAGTTTTTCGAGATCAGGGTTTCCGGTCTGAACCAGCAGGTGAAATACGGTTCCGTGCAAACGGGTTCTGATAATCTGCCCCCGGCGGAGGTTCTTAACCGGATCAGCAGGCTTGCGCATGAACTGGTCGCAGATCAATATCGTGTGTTGAATGAGATATTGATACCGGAACTGGCAGACAAGCAGATCCGGATTCTGCGCAGGAAAAGCTGGCGGCCCAAGCTGTCGCGCTGGGTCAAGCGGTACTTTAACCGTGAATTATTACCCGTACTCAGCCCGATCGGACTGGACCCTGCCCATCCGTTTCCGAGGGTATTAAACAAAAACCTGTATTTCATTGTATCCCTCGAAGGCAAGGATGCCTTCGGCCGTGACAGCGGTTATGCCATTGTGCAGGCACCCCGATCCTTGCCGAGGATCATCCCCGTGCCGAAAGAACAGGCAACCGGCCAGTACGATTTTATACTGTTATCATCCATCATCCATGCCCATGTGGATGATTTGTTTCCCGGTATGAAAACGACGGGTTGTTACCAGTTTCGGGTTACGCGGGACAGTGACCTGTTCGTGGATGATGAGGAAGTGGATGATCTGTTACGGGCCCTGGAAGGTGAACTGCCTTCCCGGCGTTTCAGTGATGCGGTACGCCTCGAGGTTGCGGATAACTGCCCGCCGGATATCACTAATTTTCTCCTGCATCATTTCGGCTTGAATGAAAACGCCCTGTACCAGGTAAATGGCCCGGTCAATCTGAACCGTTTGCTTGCCATACATGATCTGGTCAATCGTCCTGATCTGATTTATCCCGGTTTTATACCTGAACTGCCGCGAAGACTGGTCAAGCACACCAATATTTTCGAAACCCTGCGGAATGGCGATATTCTTTTATATCACCCCTTTCAGTCTTTTGTGCCTGTTATCGATTTTCTGCGCCAGGCCGCTGCTGATGCCAGTGTCCTGTCGATCAAACAAACCCTGTACCGGACAGGAAATGATTCCGCTGTGGTAGAGGTATTGAAGGAGGCAGCGCGTGCCGGCAAGGAAGTTACGGTTGTCATCGAGTTACGGGCAAGGTTTGATGAAGAGGCCAATATCGAACTGGCCAGCAATCTTCAGGAGGCGGGTGCGCACGTTGTATACGGTGTCGTTGGCTACAAGACACATGCCAAGATGATACTTGTTATCCGCCGCGAAGGACGGCAACTGCGGCGTTATGTGCACCTGGGGACCGGGAATTATCATGCGCGGACGGCCAGGTTGTATACGGATTATGGTTTGTTGACGTGTGACAATGCGATTGGTGAAGATGTGAATAAACTGTTCCTTCAGCTCACAGGACTGGGGCGGGCCAGCAAGCTGAAAAAATTGCTGCAGTCACCCTTTACCATGCATAAATCCATGATGTCGTATATCCAGTACGAGACCAAATGCGCGATGGAAGGAAGGGAGGCAAAGATCATCGCCAAGATGAATGCACTGGTCGATCCGGAGATCACCAGGGCCCTGTATGAAGCTTCTCGTGCCGGGGTGAAGATTGAACTCATCATCAGGGGGATATGTTGCCTCAGACCAGGGGTGCCTGATATATCGGAGAATATCCAGGTACGGTCCATTGTCGGACGCTTTCTTGAACATACGCGTGTCTTTTATTTTTTTCATGGTGGTGAGGAAATCATCATCTGCTCCAGCGCCGACTGGATGCAGAGAAATTTTTTCCATCGTGTTGAGACGTGTTTTCCTATTGAAGAGAAAAGACCGCGCGATCAGATTATCAAATTCGGTTTGATTAATTACCTGTCGGACAACACCCAGGCGTGGCTTCTGCAGGCAGACGGCACCTACAAGAAGATTAAACCAGGCAGCAACAAACCACGTTCTGCCCAGGAGGCCTGTCTCGAACAGTACTGCCAGTAATCACCCGGGGCCGGGGCAACTCCGGATAAAGCCATCCGGGAGTTGTCAGAACGGCATGTGGAAACGCGGTTTCCAACCTGCCCACAAACTCAACCGCACTTGCAGCGGTCGATCCCGGCGCTGCATCCCGATACCACAGAAACCCCGTACGTAAGCAGAGGTTCCCTAGCGAATGATCAGCCTGAAACCAATGGCTGAGAGATAACCGGCCTCGGTTTCAAGGTCAGCCCCGGTCAGGGGGTGATCGTTCAGCCAGTTTTCCGGGAAGGTAAGTTCTATCCTTGTATCCTCC
Organism: Gammaproteobacteria bacterium RBG_16_51_14; assembly: GCA_001802375.1. GTDB lineage: Bacteria > Pseudomonadota > Gammaproteobacteria > Eutrophobiales > Eutrophobiaceae > RBG-16-51-14. The sequence continues at coordinate 11,442 of MGXK01000013.1, read as the reverse complement.
GTCCTTAATCTGAAATCCGGCAACGCATCCACGGATCGGCTTCTGTGCAGGAGTATGGCCAGTCTGAGAATGACGCAGAGGCGGAGTATCCCCGGGATGTTTTCTTCCGGCAGGGACTGGATCTCCGCCAGGACAAATTTGCGCCGGTGGTTACCAACCAGTATCGCCAGTTCTGCCTGGGTCTGTCTTGAAAAACCGGGCATATCAGAGTTGTTCAGCAGATAGGCCCCGTGTTTCTGATAGTGGCTATGGGCGATGGTCAGTCCTATTTCATGCAGTCTGATCGCCCATTCAACCATCTTGAGGTCATGTTTCCTGTCCAGTTTCCAGTCTGCTTGCACCTGTGCAAAGCAGGTCTTGGCAGTTTTTTCTATGCGGGTTGCATGATCGACATCGACTGCATAACGGGTTATGAGGCTGGTGACAGTTTTATCCCTGATATCCCTGTCATGTACCCTGCCAATCAAGTCATACAGCAGGCCTTCCCGCAGTGCCCCGTCGGATACCGTCATGGATTTGATATCGAGTGCCTCGAATGCAGCCGAGAGCACGGCAACGCCGCCCGGGAACACCGGTTTGCGATTATCAGGGAGAGTGCTGAATTTGAGTTTGTTCAAATGTCCGGCATCAACCATTGCATCAATCAGCCTTTCCAGGGACGCCCTGGTTATGCCATTTTCACTCCATCCGCTTTCATGCAGCACGTCGTTGATGGTGAGAATAGTCCCTGAGGTTCCGATCGCTGCATCCCAGCCCTTTTCCCGGTAGATCGCCTCAATTGTCTCCAGTTCCTGGTGACAGGCCAGTTTTGCGTTGCGCATCTTTTTTGCAGAAATCTCGCCACTGTCAAAATAGCGTTTGCTCACACTGACGGAACCGATGTAAAGACTTTCGGCCAGCAGTGTTTCAAACCCTTTGCCGATGATGATTTCCGTGCTGCCACCACCAATATCGATCACCAGCCGCCGGTCTTTTTTGTTGTAGACGGTATGGGCGACTCCCATATAGATGAGGCGGGCCTCTTCAATACCGGAGATGATCTCGATTGGATGCCCGAGCGCCTGTCTTGCCCTGGCCAGGAAGGCGGGGCCGTTTTTTGCCTTGCGCAGGGTATTGGTTCCCACCGCGCGTACATTTTCCGAAGGGATCTCATTGATCCTCTGACCGAAGCGTTCCAGCGTCTGGAAGGCAACCGTCATGGCATCGTCACTGAGCTTATTGTTGTCATCCAGGCCACCGGCCAGTCTCACCATGTCCCTGATGCGGTCGATCAGTTGAATTTCCTTGCCGGTATCCCTGGCTACGATCATATGAAAGCTGTTCGAGCCGAGATCAACAGCGGCATAGATGCTGGATTCAGGTGAGGCCATGGGAAACAGAACAGGTGGTTTGGTTGCGATTGCGATATAATCCGGTTTTTATCAGGGTTATGTTAGCGATCTATTCCAGGCTGTATACAGAATGGGAAATGTATAGAGATTTATACCGGTGAGCAAGGCGACCCTGATCATCATGCGGCATGCCAAGTCGGACTGGACGTCCGGGGCGGGCAGTGATTTCGAGAGACCGCTGGCCAGGCGTGGCTTGAAGGACGCGCCCCGCATGGGGAAATGGCTGTATGAACATTCCGGTACACCGTTCTGCATTGTATGTTCGCCGGCCAGACGTGCCGCGGAAACGGCAAGACTGGTTCTGGCCGCTCTCGATTATCCTGAAGATAAAATCGTCTGGGACGATCGTATCTATGAGGGTTGTCTTTCTGATCTGCTGTGCGTGATTGAGGATCATAAATCCTGCAAATCGTTACTGTTGATAGGTCATAATCCAGGTCTGGAAGACCTGCTGGATCATCTATCCATGAACCAGCCACCGAGAGACCAGGGCGGAAAATTGCTGACGACGGCTGCCATTGCGATATTGGTATTCAAGGGAAATAAAATAGTCACCACACCCGGCAGCACAGACATACAATTAATCCAGCGTCCGCGTGCAGCAAGCCAGGACTAGGCCTGCTGTTGTTTTCTCATTTCAATGCAACGATATAGGCAATCCAGCCGGCATCGGCCGTACCTGTTGTTGCAGGTTCAAAGATGCCATTGCCTTCCCCGTTTTTATCTGCACCTTCCCAGTATATTGTTGATGTGAAACCGGCCTCGGTGAGCAACTCGGTCAATTCCGGCAGGCTCCACAGGCGCCATGTGTAGGTGAAGGCATTCTTCATTTTTGAACCATCCCTGAATTTGAAATGGATATTGCACTTATAGTGGCCGGTGATCGGATTGTAGCTTTCCTGATCCCATATATAGGTGAAACCGTTATACTTTGTCTGCTCTTCCAGTTCCTGACAGGCCTCATAACCGCCAAACGCGTCCAGGAAAAGGATGCCATCAGCGGCCAGACTTCGGTGGATACGCCTGAAATATTTCAGCATTACCGGGCGTTCCCTGAATGTCCAGTAACTGAAATTCATGGCCAATATGGCATCAACAGGTTCTGTTTTCGCAGTTAATACATCACCGTTGATGATATGGATACGGTTTTTTTGATGTTCATTCAGTTTTGCGATCTTGTGTTTTCTGCCCCACTCCAGAACCTCCGGATCAATATCAACCGAGCAGGCTATGTTATTTTTCCTGCGGCGGACCCATTCACAGGAGGTGTTCATCGTTCCACAGAAGTCTTCCCTCAAAAGGCGGGGGAGCCGGTTACGTTTGCGTTTGAAGGTCTCGTCAACAAAGTCGATTTCCGCCTCCACGCACTGCACCGATTTCTCGTAAAGGATGTGCCGGTCAGCCTTGTCTGCCATCCGTAATCCGGATTGGGACCTGTTTTTTTTAGGGCTGGATTTTACCGCTGGCGCCATGATTATTTTCAGGAAATGATTTATCCGATGACTGGCCCGGAATTATATCGGACACAACGCCTGTACGTCAGATATCTTTAAGGGACGCCCTGAATAATTCATCCATGAATTATCAGGGCACGAAAAACAAAAAATGTGATTTTTGTTTTACTCACATAATCAATGCAAAATCCGCATTGATTATGGCAGCACATCCCTGTACTGCAGGAAACTCTGATTTTCATCAGAGTTATCCTTGGAATGAACAGGATGGTCAGTGGCGCCCAGATACGGCTACCGATCCCAATCTGGAGGTAGATCCAGGACAGGCACAACCAGTATCAACAGGAACCGTAATCTGAACAACGGCAACCTCTGTTGACTGTAGCCAGGAATAGCTTGTTTACTGATGTATTGGCGGAATACTATATTCCAGGCCTGCCTTTTGCAGGGGATCGGAAATTCCATTCACTATGAGCCAGGAAATAAAACATATTTTGGTACTATGCACCTGCCCGGGCTCAATCACGGCCAAGCAGATTGCCCAGGACGTGGTTGAGAAAAATCTCGCAGCATGTGTCAATTCCATTTCGGGGATGCATTCCTATTTCAGATGGGGAGGCAAGATCGATGGTGCTGATGAGATTTTATTGCTTATGAAAACTACGGCGGATCGGTATAAAGACCTTGAAAAGCGGATTAAAACGCTCCATCCCTATGAACTTCCTGAAATTATCGCTGTCCCTATCAGCACAGGATTGCCTGAATATCTGACCTGGATCCAAACCAATACCAGGGACACATGAAATTTGTAAAACGAATACTGTTTTTCACAGCCTTGTTTGTCCTGATTCCAGTTTCTGCGGAGGCAGGTGACCTCGGCGATCGGCTGGTTGCTTTATTTGGCGGGACGACCAGTGCAGGGAGCAGTGAAATCCTTACAGCGGAGGAGGCCTTTCAACTGTCGGCACAGGGGAGTTCAGGCAAGGACAGGCTGATCGTCCGCTGGGATATTGCAGATGGTTATTACCTTTATCGTGACAAGTTTGCCCTTGCCACCGAGGATGACGATATCCGGTTAAGGGAATTTTCGGTACCGCCCGGCAAGCTAAAGAGTGATCCGGATTTTGGTCAGGTTGAAGTAAATTACCGGAATGTTGAAATCCAGGTCCCCGTTGAACGAATCAGCAACGGCACCGTTCAATTTGACCTGGAGGTCAGGTATCAGGGATGCAAGGAAGACTCGATATGTTATCCCCCCATCAAGGCGGTTATCCCGATGGTACTGGATGCCGTATCAACCTCCGCGATTGCAGCTGAGCCGGATACTGCCGGCAACAATCCGGGACTGAAAATATCCGAGCAGGATGCAATTACCCGGAAGCTGGAGAAGGGCAGTTTCCTGTTGAATATCCTTACCTTTTTCGGTTTTGGCCTGTTACTTTCCTTGACGCCATGTGTATTTCCGATGGTGCCAATCCTGTCCGGGATCATTGTTGGACAGGGCACAAAAATAACAGCCGTGCGCGCCTTTTTTCTGTCCCTGGGTTATGTGCTGGCGATGGCGATGACCTATTCCGTGCTGGGTATGATCGCTGGTTTATCTGATCTGAATCTGCAGGCCGCTTCGCAAAATGTCTGGGTGATCTCTCTTTTCAGCGGTGTCTTTGTCCTGCTCGCCCTCTCTATGTTCGGGTTCTATGAATTGCAATTACCAGGCCGATGGCAAACTGGACTGACCACCGTCAGCAACCAGCAGCATGCCGGGACCATCCGGGGGGCCGCCATGATGGGCAGCCTTTCAGCAATTATCGTTGGTCCCTGTGTGGCACCACCACTGGCGGGTGCATTGCTCTATATCAGTCAGACCGGTGATGCCGTTCTCGGCGGCCTCGCCCTGTTTGCGATGGGTCTGGGCTTTGGTGTGCCGCTCGTTGTTATTGGTACTTCAACCGGAAAATTGCTGCCGAAGGCGGGTGGCTGGATGGATGTTGTGAAACGCATCTTCGGGGTTGTCATGCTCGGTGTGGCCATCTGGTTTCTGCAAAGGATATTGCCTGAAATGATCACACTTCTGCTCTGGGCGACCCTGTTGATTACCTCTGCCGTTTATATGGGTGCCCTGGACAGGATGGAACAGGGGACGACCTCCTGGCGGCGTCTCTGGAAGGGACTGGGGCTTGTGTTGCTGGTGTACGGGGTAATACTGGTTGCCGGTGCCGTGATGGGTGGCAAGGATGTATTCAGGCCCCTGGCAGGCATGAATCCAGCCAGTGATACGCAAACCGGGCAGACGCTGCCCTTTCAACGCATCAAGGGTCTCGATGAACTGAACAGGACCCTTGCGGATAGCAGTACAACGGGGAAACCGGTGATGCTGGATTTTTATGCCGACTGGTGTGTTACCTGCCATGAAATGGAGAAATCCACGTTCACTGATCCGGGCGTAAAGGCAGCACTCAGCGGGGTGATCCTGTTGCAGGCGGATGTTACATTGAATGATGAGGAAGATCAGGCGCTGTTAAAGGAATTTGATTTATTCGGGCCACCGGCAATTATCTTCTTCGATGCAAGCGGACAGGAGCGCAAATCATTTCGGCTGGTCGGGTTTGTCGGACCCGATGAATTTATTGGCCACGTCACAGAGGCAACCACCTTGTGAGAAAATGGCTGCTTGCAGGCGCCGGTCTGGGCCTGGCTTTTCTTTCAGGTTTTGCCGGTTATCTCGTTCAGCAATCCATGACCAGGGAGGCACTCCCGGTCAGTGCAGACCAACTGCCCTTATTACCCGCAGTGCATGATGTTTTGGGTTTGCAACACCCGCCATTCACCCTGCCGGATCTGGACGGCAGGGCGCACACGATTGATGAATGGCAGGGGCAGGTAATCCTGCTCAATTTCTGGGCCACCTGGTGTTCACCCTGCCGTGAAGAAATTCCGGTGTTGGTTGATCTGCAGAAGCGGTTTGTTGATCATGGTTTACAGATTATTGGTATTGCCCTGCAACAGGCGAGCGAGGTCAGGGGTTTTGCCGATGAATTGAATATAAATTACCCGGTGCTCGTGGGTGAACTGGAAGTCGCCCGTATTACCGTGGATTATGGCAATGTCCTCGGTGCCTTGCCCTATACCGCGATAATTGATCGTGCCGGCAGGATCGCATTTGTGAAACGTGGCCCACTGACCAGGACCGAGGCAGAAACGGTAATTAACACCCTTCTGTGAGTAAAATCAGCCGCCCTGGCGGTATCGATAAAATATCGTAATTACTCTAAATTTCTGCTAAACTGCGGCTAATTTCGTTGATCTTCATCAAATAATAACCGTCGAGGCCAAACATGGCTCAAATCCTTGTTTTACATGGACCAAATCTGAATCTGCTGGGGGAACGCGAGCCGGAGATCTACGGCTCGACGACTCTGGATGAGATTAATCGGCGCATGAACGTGGCAGGCCGGGCCGAAGGCAATAATCTGACCTGTTATCAGAGCAATGCGGAACATGAGTTGATAGGCAGGATCCACCTCGCAAAGAAAGAAGGGATTGATTTCATCATTATCAATCCGGGCGCATTTACCCATACCAGTATTGCACTGCGCGATGCCCTGTTGGGTGTCGGGATACCGTTTATTGAGGTACATCTTTCCAACGTCTTCGCACGCGATGAATTCCGCCGCCATTCCTTTTTATCCGATATCGCCGTTGGCATCATCAGCGGGCTGGGCCCGCTGGGTTACGAACTGGCTGTCCAGGCAGCCGGCAAATATCTGAGAAAATAACGAACAAGGGCAAGCAACGCGCCATGGATATACGCAAGGTAAAAAAGCTGATTGAACTGCTGGAGGAATCAGATGTCGACGAGATTGAGATTCATGAAGGCGAAGAATCGGTCAGGATAAGCCGTCACAGTTCCGTTACGCCAACCCAGACGATTGTACACGTACCAGGTTCAAACCTGGGTCAAACCGCCGGGGGAAAACCTGGGGCAGGTTTTGTCGAAACAGCCGCGGGGTCACCTGAAGCGGAAGCAGGTTCCCTGATCAAGTCGCCTATGGTAGGTATCTTCTACCTCTCGCCGTCACCGGAAGACCACCCCTTTGTAGAAGTCGGACAATCCGTAAAAAAAGGGGATGTCCTGTGTATCATTGAAGCCATGAAGATAATGAATCAGATTGAATCTGATGTCAGCGGTATTGTTCAACGTATCCTGGTTGAGAACGGGGAACCCGTTGAATACGGTCAATTGATGTTTGTAATCAGAGAAACGTGATGCGATTAGTGTGAGTCGCCGGGAAATGATCTTCACACAGGCTTCACATCCAGTTTTTACTTCGACAGATATGGTCCCTCCCGGTTACATGGCGAACAGATTCAAATGCTAGAAAAGGTTGTTATAGCAAATCGTGGTGAGATTGCCCTGCGTATATTGCGGGCGTGCCGGGAACTGGGGATCAGGACGGTTGCCATCTATTCCGAGGCCGACCGGGAACAAAAGCATGTTTTTCTTGCGGATGAGTCCGTCTGTATCGGTCCGGCAGCCTCTGCCGACAGCTATCTGAACATCCCGGCGGTCATCAGTGCCGCAGAGGTCACGGATGCCGTGGGTATTCACCCGGGTTACGGCTTTCTGTCGGAGAATGCTGATTTTGCAGAACGGGTTGAACAGAGCGGCTTTACCTTTATCGGTCCCCGTTCTGAAACGATCCGGTTGATGGGTGACAAGCTCTCGGCCATCAAGGCGATGCAGGAGGCAGGCATCCCCTGCGTGCCGGGATCGGATGGCCCGGTTACTATTGATAATGAGGATGCAGCCAGGATCGCCCGTGATATCGGTTATCCGGTCGTTATCAAGGCTGCCGGTGGCGGCGGCGGACGCGGCATGCGTGTGGTCCACAGCGAGGCCGCCCTGAAGAAGGCCATCTCCCTGACCCAGGTCGAGGCGGCAAACGCGTTTTCCAATGATGTGGTGTATATGGAGAAATACCTGCAGCAGCCGCGGCATATTGAAGTGCAGGTGCTTGCCGATGAACACGGCAATGTCATCTATCTGGGTGAGCGTGACTGTTCAATGCAGCGCCGTCACCAGAAAATCATCGAGGAGGCCCCGGCGCCGGGCATTGACAAGTCAACGCGGCGCGCCATCGGCGAAAGGTGTGTCGAGGCCTGTCTGGCTATCGGCTACCGGAGCGCCGGTACCTTTGAATTTCTGTATGAAGACGGGAACTTCTATTTCATTGAAATGAATACCCGCATACAGGTGGAACATCCGGTAACCGAAATGGTCACCGGTGTCGATATCGTCAAGGAACAATTACATATCGCCAGTGGCGAGAAACTGGGTTACCGGCAGCAGGATATCCAGATCCGTGGGCATGCCATCGAATGCCGTATCAATGCCGAAGACCCGGAAAAGTTCATACCTTCCCCCGGTGTGATACAACACTATCACCCTCCGGGCGGGCCGGGTATCCGTGTCGATACCCATGTTTACCAGGGATACAAGGTACCCGCCTATTATGACTCCCTCATCGGCAAACTGATCGCCCACGCCGAGACCCGGGACCTGGCGCTGGCCCGGATGTCGATCGCGCTGTCCGAGATCATCATCGAGGGCATCAATACCAACATACCCTTGCACCAGCGCCTGCTGGATGATGCGGCATTCAGGGCCGGCGGGACCGATATCCATTACCTGGAGAACAAGCTGGGGTTGAAGTAATTTTATCTTCTCCACGTTTATGAAAAAGGCACACTAGTCTTACTGTATACCTTTGGGTGAGCAATGTTTTGCGCGAAGTAATTACAGTAATCCGTTACGCCGCATATTGAACACAACGGACTTTGCTCTAAACATATACCGTTGGCAAGTCCAAACTCTTGTGACTTTACCTGGCCGTAGGCGACGAAAACAATATCAACATATCGAATGGGGTGACCTGTTGCTTGGGCGAATTTTCGCCCTTGGATTACGGTCTTTAGAAGTTGCTCGTCGCTTTCGATAAGCCCCAATCTCTGAAAGATACGGCATATTACCCTGTCCGGCTTGAGGACAGGCAAGCCAATATCCGTCAGGACGTGATAAGTTGTAATCCTGCCCAGGCCTTTGAAGCGATACTCCAGTTCTTCCTTCAAGAGCATGAGGTTCTCAAAAGATGCTGTTGGCGAGAAAGAGTCAATGTAGGCTTGGAACGAGCCATATTCGCTGAAGATGCTTTTGAAAACTTTTGCGTTCTCGATACAGGCTTGAACTTTCCTCCTATTCCTTATCATTTTTGGGTCGCTGAGAATTTCGTCGGACTTGGTCTCATCATAGCCTGCAACGGTTTTGTAATCGGGGAAGTATTGGCGTATCAAATTCAGTTTAGCATTGACCGTCGCGGCTCTAAACCCCGCATAGAAAACAACATAAACCAGAATCCAGTAGTAATCGGCATCAGAGAATGCCTTGCCTTCAAGATGTTTGAACTCATCAAGGTTGGCGCGAAATTTTTCAGCGGAGAGATTTGCCGAACCAACGCTGATGAGTATAGACTCGACTTTCTCGAAGATGGCTTTGTAATCTTTCATACGCCGAACTTGATAACCTTTGGTCTGCGTGAAGCGGCACAACGTAGCACTAAGCTGCAGGTGGCGCCTCTACACTAAGACCGACCACTTGCTTTGAACTGTAGCCAACCGTCAGCTTCAGTGCCTAGTTAGCTGCCTTAATTGCTGTTATACCCGTGCACTCTGGTCCCAAGCTTTTCCTTCCAATAGCTCTCCCTGCCTATTATGAAGTCGTCTGATGAATACATACCGTGTATTTCCAGCAGAGTGAATCGGAAGTTAGCATTGGCATATTCATCGCCTTTGTTCTGAATAAGATTCACAAGCTGATCATCCCATCCATGACCGGTGCCCAGATAGCACGCCATCCGCGACCAGAGCCCAGACTCTCCGTAGGCGGAGCCCACGTAAGCTTTGCCATTGCTCTTATCGACGATCAAATAGACTCCTTTGATATTCTGCAGGGCGGTCTTCCAGTCGAGCTTTTCGATTGACACGATATGCTTGAGGACCGAGAAGTCATGATTTATGTTGTCGTAACCAGGAAACACCTCTCCCGTGTATGGTGATTCAAGAATTTGGCTGACTAATAGTTTTTCGATATGGCTCTCAAGGTAGAATGCCCTGCCGCGCATTCCCTGATACCGATAGAAGGACAAGATCAACCTTCCCGTGTACTTGACGTACTCCTCGATCTCTTCTACTGAATACCGATCTGCGCCTCGATCCAGGACTTTAAATATGCCGCCAAACAGCCAAGAGTTAGAACGAGGATAGAATTCGATCAGTGAGAAGATGTAGTCTCGAGTCCAATCATTTCGATTCGTATTTCTCCATTCGTTCCAGTCTTTCCATGTGCTCTTGTCTTCGATGTATTGATCTAGCGGATGCTCACCGTCTGGATTCCTGCAACCAAGATGCAACTTGTAGTGGGATGGTTCTCCGATATTCATTAGGTCGTGAACTTTGATGTCTGCCACGTTCTTCTCCTTTTAAAGCTAACAGTATGCTATATGGTATCCACCTTAATGGTACTAAACGGATTCCATATTGTATTGGTAACCTGGAAATTCAGGCAGGTTCGCATCAGTACCGGTTACTCTCATGTTTCATTACTGGAATATCAAAAAAGGGTAGCATATCGGGGAAACACCGGCGAGGTCTGTTGTTGTAATCCTCTTTGATGTCATCACCCGTGATTATTTTCACTGCGGGTGGCCTCAGACAGGGCTGCCTTGATGATCTCATTACTGACACCGCGTCGCTTCAGGACGGAGACGAATGCGGAAACAGTGTCGTCATCCAGCCGTTCCAGGTCTTTCCGCAGTGCTTGCCTGACATAGGCACGGATTAACGGCTGATAACCGGAGTAGCCAAGCACGGGAGCAATGCGTTTCAGATCCTCGACCGATCTTAGGTCGTTTACTCTTCATAGGGTCCGAGAAAACGTTCACCGTTGAAATGGATCAGATGTGTTGGGGACTCGGCTATCCAGACTTCAGTCTCCCAGGAAATGTCATTCAGGTATTTCAGCATAGCCTTTCGATCAAGGAACGCGGTCACAAAAACCAGACCAGCGGTCGATCCGGAAAACAATGTCTTCAATTCCTGCCTGCGCTTGGGGTTTACAGGTCCGTGGCTCGTCACGGCTTCAATAAGAACCAGCCAGTTCTTTTCTGCGTGATGCACTACAACATCAGGCATTTTCCCGTGTTCCGGTATTTCAACACCCAGTAGCGCCAGGGCGTTTGAATCGAAATAGGCCCACTTTGCTTGAGTGTCCCCAACGTAAATAACGTAACTTCCCGGTGTGAATAAGGGGCAAAAATCATCCATGATCTTCTTCACCAGGATATTCTGACCACCGGGGGAAAGCCTGATTTCCTGACTATTCGCCAGCCTGACAGGCAGCCGTCTCATTTCTCTCTCGCGTGCATACAGTTTTTTCAGTGTATCCACGGTCCGAAGATATTTCTGCAAATACCCCTTCCATCCTGGTTTCCCGAAACCTCGAAGCAGTTTCAGGACGGATGGCTCGATCTGATAGACTGCTT
>MGXK01000012.1:5519-6485 GCA_001802375.1 Gammaproteobacteria bacterium RBG_16_51_14 | reverse complement strand
TTGACTCACCCGGCAACTGGACAGAGTGGTCACTTATGATAAGGTATCGCCCTGTCTTCGTCAGCGGATTGTCCGTACCTTCAATTCCGGCCTGGAAATGGTAGGCGAAAACAGCCCCCCCGCCGGAAGCATCTATTACGGCATCACTGCTGACAATGACTTCTCCGGTCGTTGCATTGATGGTTACTGCCTGTTTGGGGGCGCTGTCCACAGGGGATTTTTTATTCGAATCCGCCTTATCCTGGATGAACCAGAAATTGCTTGCATCCATTTCACCATAATTGACCATAGCATCACCGGCCGTTGTCACGAGGCTGTTGTTTGCAAGGTAGACCCTGCTTCCGGTACCCGTTCCGAGGAGTGAGACCGTTCCCATGGGCGCTGCCAGCGTGCCGCGCACTTCAATTCCCTTTGCAGCCTCTACAGTCAGATCCCCTCCTGCGGAAAAGATTTGCCCGCCTGAAGCTTTATCCGCCGGGAGAATGGTGACCTTGCCTTCTGCAGACTGAATCGTGTAATGAGAAAGGGTGGTGGGATAGACCCTGTCTGCCTTCAGGGTCAGGTCTCCGGCGGTCGCGAGTTTTCCCTCCGAAACCCTGCCCGAACTGGCATTGTAGACCCTGTCAGTCAGCCGGATGTCTCTCTCTGTTTCAAGGCGCACCGCTTTAAAACCGTTTATTTTGATGCTGCCGTTCAGGTCAATCCACCCTCCGTTCATGGTAAACTGTCCTTCTCCCGTCTTTGCAGGTCCGGACGGCAAAATATCAGAGGTGTTAGTCAGTATAATCCAGGGCGCCCTCAGCATCATTACGTCTTTGCCTGAGCCGGAGATCTCCCGCGCATCGAGGGTAAGCTTCCTGCCGGCGGCTGCATCAATCATCCCGCTGAACTGGAGAGCCCCCTTGCTCTGAAGTGTCACGTCATCAAATCCCGCGTTCAGATAACGTTTCAGGTCATCAGAGCTGA
>MGXK01000012.1:5005-5444 GCA_001802375.1 Gammaproteobacteria bacterium RBG_16_51_14 | reverse complement strand
CGTTCACACTCCCTTCCCAGGTCAGGTTTCCTGAAAAGGACAGGGAAAGGCTGCCGGGATCGCCGGCCTCCCGATAGGTTATGATCTTCCCATCATGAGATCTCATCCGGTTTACTACTGCCTCTGATCCGGATATGTCAATGAGCGATCCGCTTTCCAGCGCCATATTGTTGTAGGCGGACAGGCTGACCTCTCCGCCGCTGCGGGGACTGTAGTTTACATTGAAGCCGGAAACAGCCGCAGCCGTATCAGGACGGTTGTAGCCGCCTGCCAGGATCCTGCCGCCGTCCCTGACTGCCAGCTCGCCGATCGCCGATGTCTTTAAAGTGATCTTTCCGCCGGGAGATTCAAGGGTGCCCGCCATCTCAACTGCCGCCGGCGCCGTAAGGGTGATTGCCCCTTCCGGAGCCGTGCGGATCACAGACCCTGAGGAGACACT
>MGXK01000012.1:1851-4934 GCA_001802375.1 Gammaproteobacteria bacterium RBG_16_51_14 | reverse complement strand
TACCTGCGGCAGCAGTGAAGGACGAGGCGCCTGCCCTGAAGGCCATGGAATCATCAAGGCGAAAGAGATCCTCCCTGCCCGGGACGATGGCGCCGCCGATGGCTGCCGCCTGTACCGGCACGGCAACTTCCGGCCGCAAGGCAGGCAGCGGCTGATTCATCCTTACGAGAGAGGTGGAGAAAACAGTGTCAGGGTCCACAACTACATCATTGAAGCTTTCGAGTGTAATGCGCGTAAAACCCGTGTTGTCGAAACGATCTCCTGCCAGAGTAAGCCAACCTTTCCGGCTGTCATTGTCCTGCAGAACGTCGGACCCGGCGTTAAAATCGGTCCAGGATGGAGCGGTCGGGGCCACTCTGATGTTAGTCGCCCTCAGATTAATCGCACCGCCCTGTATCTTTCCATTAGGGTCGGCAAGCGCAAATCCACGGATATCGCCTTCGAGCATTATGGTTGAACCCTGAATACCCAGTCTTCCCGCATTCCCGCCGGTAACCTTACCCTTCTGGTTGATGGTGTAACCCCCGCTCACATCCACAACAGCCCCGGTTTCAATGAATACGCCCTGTCCATGATCCGTTTGATCCTTGATAGAGATCGTTCCCCCGCCTGTCTGACCGAAGCTGAGGGGGAAACCGGAAACTTTTCCTGACATAGAGTTATCAATCCGTTCCCCTGCCACATCCAGACGGCTCCCCGCAGAGAGGTAAATCCTCTCTCCCAGTGGAACATCCTGCGCAAACGTAGTCTTATTGTCCGAAACAGTCAGGTTGATCGCACCGGCGGGGATGCTAATATCACCCGCGTGTTCGACACGCCGGGCGTAGGCAGTGAAAGTTCCGCCTGGAGACAGAAGGAATCGCACCGGCGGGAATGCTGATATCACCCGCGTGTTCGACACGCCGGGCGTAGGCAGTGAAAGTTCCGCCTGGAGACAGAAGGATATGCGTGCCGGCATCCGTCGTTATTTTTGTATTGGCATAGAGGCCAAGACTACCGAGACCAGCGGCATTCAGTATATTTGCGGAGAGGATGGTTTGTTCACTTGCGATCTGGTGTCCGGAGCTGAAATCAGCAGGAAGCGGCGCTGTATCCTGCCGGACAACGATCTCCTTTACCGAGAGATCCATGCTGAAGACTTCACCGGCAGGCGCCATGCCTATGGTCATCGTTCCGTCTACCGGAATTTCGAGACCCCGGGCTACGGAGAGCGACCAGGCAGATCCGGGGTCCGGATCGTAAGGCGTCCGTGCAGTCTGAAACATGCCCCGTGTTGCGGACCCTTTGGGCTGCCCGTCAAGGACAACGACCGGGGCGATAAGCGCCAGACTACCGGCATCTCCACCCCTTTCAAAGCTGCTTACATACGTTTTTAACGGCGAAGCGCCGCCGTAATAAATACCGGAATACGATTCCGTAATGCCGAACCGGTCATGCGTCTTCTTATACTGCCCCATGACCCTGTCATACTCAATATTTGAAGGGGCATTACTGATGTCATAGATCTTTGTTCCTGAAAGCAGTTTCGTCGTAGCCACCATGCCCCCGCCATACCTTATCCCGCCCCCGGAAAAATCGAGGACGGCCCCCTTCTTGACGATAATGTCTCCGCTATTGACAGTTATGTTGATCGTTCCCCCGGTGATACCCTTTTCCTGAGCTGTTGTCTCCTGGGCAAGGATGACGCCGGAGATGTCCCCGATGGAAGACCCCGTCAGTGTAGTCGCCGTGATAGTCTCTCCTTTCAGCAATCCATCCTTTTGATCGTGTGCGTCCCTCAATTCAACGCTGTTAAGCTGGGCTTCCACCTCATTCGACGCGGTCGCCTTGTCGCTCCAGACACCGCCGGCGTTGATGCGGCTGCCTGTTTCGAGAAAGACCCGCTTGCCGGCTGCCATGGTTACATGGCCGGAAGGCGCGTCAATGACTCCACGATGTTCGATAAGCTCCGGTGGGGCAGCGGACGGATCGGAGGGATTTCCGAAATTGCCGTGCATCATGACTACGCCTCCGGAGAATTGGAAAGAGTTGTCAACCGTATCCGGCGAATCGGAAACAGGGGATTCTGTCCTGCTGTTGCTCCCCGTACTGATTTTGTTCTTTGCAATAAGCTCAATCCGGCCATTCATCTTGACGGCCGTGACTGAACGGATAAGACCGTCCTGATTAACGACACCTCCGTACATGCCGGCCAGACCGGTATCTGCAATCAACTGTCCGCCCTCCCGGTTCACGGCCTCGCCAAAACCGTCCGTGACATTTACAATCAGGGCCGTTCTTGTGCCGGATTCCGAAGGGTCAACGGCCAGCTCCACCTGCGTGCCGGCAGCCAGGCCTACCTGACCCATGTGCGCATTGATCATGCCTGCATTTTCAACCCGAGGAGCCATAAGAAACACGGAACCCCCTGTTGCGGCGTTTATCTCTCCGTGGTTGGAGACAATCGCCAGCGGATTTAACTCTACCCCAGGGTAGTCCGTGACCCCGTAATTATCGAATTTGAATTTGAGAGAATTCCTGATAAAATCATCATTAGTAATATTCAGAGCCGAGGCTGCAAGACTGTTGACATTAATCCTGGAGCCCGGTCCGAAGAGGATCCCGTTCTGATTGATGAGATATATCTTTCCGTCTGCCGTGAGCCTGCCGTAGATATGGCTCGGATTCCTGTCCCAAATCCGGTTCAGGGCAACCCAGCTTGAATTTCCCTTCTGGTCGAAATGGGTCCAGGCATCAGCGCCTATGTCGAAGGACTCCCAGTCAATGATGGCCTGCGGTTGATTCTGATGAATAGTAAGCCGGTTCTCCGGTGTGTTGTTCTCAAAACCCGTGATACCGGGTATAGTTGCCAATGGTTGTTTTAAGACAGGCAATTGCGTTACCGGCGGAGATATGTTTACCGGTCCGTAAAAGCCGGGGATATTAACAGGGCCGGCCTGACAGAAAAGAGGGAATAGTACCACACCGCAGCCAACCAACAGTAACATAGTATAAAAGGCGCTGCTTTTTATGGATCCCCTCAAATGCATCATCATAATAGTGCCTTCACTTTAAAATAAATCCTTTGGTCATTGCGCTCTGTC
>MGXK01000012.1:1377-1795 GCA_001802375.1 Gammaproteobacteria bacterium RBG_16_51_14 | reverse complement strand
CGTATTCCCGCCCCCGCCCCTATAAGTTCAGCGCTCTTATCCTGACCAGGGAGCGGTTTTAGTATAGTCAGCTCAGCCATGTCATAGAAGAGAAAGGGGATCATCTCAAACCACCTGCTGTTCCCAAACCGTTCGAGGGGGTCGGTAAAAGAGACCTCCAGCATACCGTGCAGGGCATTATCACCCGCTGCCTCGCTTTCCATGTATCCCCTCACACTTTCCATGCCGCCTGCAGTATACTGTTCGTTGTCAATCAGCGGTTGATCGGACACCTGCCCGTCTATTTTTACAAGAAGGTTCGTCCCCCCGGGCAGTTTCTGTGTGCGCTGGACACCCGCCGTGGCGTAAATGTAATTTGCCTTTGCCTTATAGCGCTTGAGCTCGAATTCCCTTTCTTCTGAAACAACTCCGCGTAAGG
>MGXK01000012.1:0-1360 GCA_001802375.1 Gammaproteobacteria bacterium RBG_16_51_14 | reverse complement strand
CTGAACCGGGTCATCCCTCCCCACTTATCAGGCAGAAAAGCGCTATACGAAAGAGAGAGCGGCAGATAAGAAATGGGCGTGTGCGTCACCTCTCCGCTTTCAGATGTAAAACCAACGGCCTGATCAAAATGCTTGTAATCAAGGCCCAGTGTAGCGCTATGAGAATAAAGCCGGTACTGAGGCAGCGGCAGCACATAGCGTATTCCGAGCATCTCTCCCCTGCCGAGCACCCGGAACCCCTCACCGAATGCCGTATCACTGTCCGACCAGATTACATAAACTGCTAACTGGTGATCCTCGTTCCATGGCGCTGGAAGCGCATAGGTACCGCCCACTACCTCCACCTCCTTTGTATTTTCCGGCGCAGTCTGGTACTGAAGCGCCAGGGAATGCTCCTTCTGCCACAGATTGTCGTAGCGGAACATACCATTCAGACGCAACTTACTCGTATCATGGCTGGCCCTGTTGTTGAGTTCCAGATATCCGTGCAGGGGAAGCCGGTCTTCCACCTTCAACTCCACATCAATGATCCCCAATTCCTTTCCCGGCGACAGCAGGGGATCAACCTTGAAATCCTGGTTTCTGTTCAGGCGGCCGATCTCCTTCTGCACCTTCGGCAGGAAAAGGATCATACCAGGAGTCAAAGACGGCAGGTCATTCATCACCTTTTCTATTGTGAAATAGCGGTTTCCCGTAATCTTCACCCGGCCGATGCGGCTCTCGATGACCTGCAATTTAACAATCCCGTCTTTCAGTGTCTGTTCCGGTATGTTCACCATGACAGCAGGATAACCGGCATCGTGATAAAATTTCTCGATTGTATCCCTCGCACTTTCAACGTCAACCGCACTCTTCCCGGAACCGGTGAACGGGGCAACTATGTCCCGCAGAATGTTTGACGGGAAAATGCTGTTTCCTGACACCTCAAATGCAGTGATCCCGAAACCCGTATCCCCCTCATCCGCTGCAACGCATATTTCAGACATCGGTGTATGGAGTATCATGATCGTTACCAGCAGGCAGAACAGGTACGCGGCCATGATGGAAATCTTTCTCCTCACTTCTCTTCCTGCTGTTCTTCTCTCCCGTAAACATGATTGTGGCATCCTCAAATTCCTCAGATTTTTCGATCCTCCCAAGACTTCCCTGACTGAAATTGATCTTGATATAACCGCTGAATTCCCCTGCGATAAGAATCCTGATCGCTTCGATGAGTCTTTTCATTCTGTCCATAGTTAACCTCAATGGTTCGCAAAATTTAATAATTTTGTTGACTATGGTGACTGAATTTTGTTGAGGTATTATTACAATTTATTTAAGAACTGATGAAAAAAAACGGGGTGTTTCATCCAACCCATGC
>MGXK01000011.1:20242-20506 GCA_001802375.1 Gammaproteobacteria bacterium RBG_16_51_14 | reverse complement strand
TGGAGCACGCGCCGTTTCTGTGATTCATCCAGTGCAGTAAACCATCCAAGCGCAGTATCGGTATCATGTGTGCCTGTACAGACCAGGTAATCGAGTTCGTGATTGTGGGGTAAATAAGGGTTTGTATCATCACTGTCAAAGGCAAATTGCAATACCTTCATCCCCGGGAGATTGAAATTGCAACGTAGTCTGGTTACCTGGGGCGTGATATATCCCAGGTCTTCTGCAATCAATGGAAGAGGCCCAAATTCAGACTGGAGCACC
>MGXK01000011.1:7360-20159 GCA_001802375.1 Gammaproteobacteria bacterium RBG_16_51_14 | reverse complement strand
ACCACGAAAGTGATCGAGCCGTACTATGTCAAATAATTCAAATTCTGTCTGCAATCGATTAATCCACCAGCAGAAACCATCCTCTGCGATCCTGGACCACCTGTACAACGGGGTTCCCCAGCGCTGTCCGATTGCTGAAAAATAATCAGGAGGTACACCACTTACGGCAGCAGGTTGTCCTGCGGAGTCGAGCAGAAAATAATCGGGATGCGCCCAGACATCGACACTATTGTGCGCAGTAAACATGGGCATATCACCCAGTAACAGTATGCCTTTGCTGTTCGCCTGCGCACGGAGATCATGCCACTGGCTGAAAAAGAGATACTGTTCGAAATAATAACGTTCAACGAGGCCGGCATACCCGTTCCTGAATTCCAGCAACTCTGTTGCATTCCGTGTTTTTAACCTTTGTGGCCAATCCCACCAGGACTTGCCGCTGTAAACCTGTCTGATCGCTGAAAAAAGGGCGTAATCATCAATCCAGACAGCATGTTTATGCTTGAAATCTTCATAATCACTACGCTGGCTATCCGTGGCAAGCTGATCAAAGTACGATTGAATTTCAGCTATGGGATCAGATGCTGAATCAATACGTTCGTAACAGGAGTCAGGTTTATTATCAGGAGGCCATTTTTTATTATAAAATTCCTGCACATTGATAAAACGGGGATTACCTGCAAAAACAGAGGACCCCCGGTAAGGTGAATTGTACTCATCAACAGGATGAACCGGTAACATCTGCCAGATGGAGAAACCCGTGCCTGCAAGGAAGTCAATAAATCGTGTCGTGTCACCGGCATGCACGCCATCCGGGCAGGTTGAAGGTAGTGAAGTGAGATGCAGGAGCAAGCCGGCCCTGCGCTTGTGGAAATATTCGTTAACCTGTTTACTGCTGCTCATACCTGTATATCCTTATAAACTGTCGGGAGGTAAGTTATGTGCTGCCATCAGGACTGCCAGGTCGTATCACACCACCCAGTTTCGGTGAGCCTCTGCCATGGGCAAATATCTGCCCCAGGTATTGTGGCGGTTCCTGACCAATCATCAGATACAGATTGGCAATATGGACCCGGAACAAACGTTCAAAATCACTGACTGTTGCGGCGGGATTGTAATCACCAAGCCACCAGAACCAGTCCGATCCCTCACAAACCGCAAGTTGTTCATTTATGCGCCTCTGCAGTTGCGGTTCATATTCAGCATGCTTACAACACTCATCGTAAACATGTTTTACATCTCCCAGGATATCCCACGCCCGGTTCTTGTCTTCATCGCCGATCCAGGTTGAGAAGGTTCCGTAGACCCAGCTGCCCGCGGTGATCTTCTTGATTTCGTATGCCTCTGAAGTCTGAAGCAGGTCTTTGTAGGTCGTCAGTTTCAGCCGTGGATGCTCCACCAGTCGATGGTATAATGCGGTTAAAAAGTAGTATCCGTTTTCCGGGTAATATTCCCAGGCATTTTCACCATCCATAATGATGGAGACCATTGCATTTTTCTGATTTTGACAGGCATCAGCGACAGTCACGAGTCGATTTACGAGATCAGCAACTGCATCATCAGCATGCCAGTTTGCATAGGTAAAGCTGATCAGATCCGAAAGTGTATCGTTACGAACAAACAGCCGCAGACCGGATCCCTGCTCTTTGTAAGATCCATGGAAGGGGACGCCACTATGGCCATCAGCCGATGATTGCCTGAGGCTGTTTCGCAGCACGCTTTCCCCGGTCGCCGTCCAGAGAAATCCGGCTTCGGCGATGACTTCAAGTGTTGCTGAACTGATGCCCCCTTCGGATGGCCAACATCCGGTGGGGCGACGCCCGAAATAAGCTTCGAATACTTCCAGCCCTCTCTGCAGATGCCAGCATGCACGCTCACGGCCATTGGGATAAGCCTCCAGTATGGGCAGGCGCACACCGGGCATTGCCTCCCGTGCAGTTCCGAATTGCAGTAACAACGGGATTATGGGGTGAGCATAGGGCGATGTGGACAATTCAACCTGGCCGAGATCCACCAGCCGGGTGTAGCGTGACCGTAATGTGGACAGTAATTCATATATAATCAGCAAAAGGCTTCGACGTTGATGCAAGGTAAACCCGGAACCCTGCGCAATGAGTGCCTTGACCCGTTCATCGTTACGCCGTACTGTCTCACCAAGCCATGCCAGGTGATACCAGGTCACCAGGTCGGCAAGATATTGGTTGCTGACGTAGGAACTGCTGTCCATATCATGTATTACCAGATCGGCAATATGGACCAGGCGCTGGTAGGCCTTAAAGCGTTCGATGATCCGTTTCTGGTTGGAATGCAGGCAGGCTTTCACCAGGGCAAGACGATGCTCGATGTCCGCGGGAAATACCGGACTGTCAAGGGCGGCCAGAAGCGGATCGCGGATAGGTCCGAAGTCCTTCAAACGACCCTCAATCTGGTGTTCATAGATTGCAAGCTGATCCAGTAATACCGGACTGAAATTAAAAACTGCCTTTGCCCCCGGAACGGCTTCGATGTGAGCGGCCATATCCACATAATCCTTGATTGCATGAAGGTAGACCCAGGGTAACTGGAACTCATCGCGGACATGATCGCGATAGTCGGGCTGATGCATATGCCAGCAGAGCACGACATTGAGTGGTGTTTTATCGGTCATAACAGACCTGTTGTTTTACAGCATCTCGGGACAAACCAGAACGACCCCTTTCGGGGTTACATGAAAGCGTTTCCTGTCCTCATCCGGGTTTATACCGATAATCGTGCCATCGGGGATATTACAATGACTGTCGATGATGGCGCGTTTAATGATGCAGTTACTGCCAATCCTGACACCCGGGAGTAACACAGAATCCTCAATCAGGGAATAATCATTTATGCGTACATCACTTGACAGCAGTGAATGTCTGACGATTGCGCCGGAAATGATACAACCCGCCGATACCATCGAGTCGACTGCCATACCGCGGCGTCCGTCATCATCAAACACAAATTTGGCCGGCGGGAGCTGGGGATGGAAGGTCCTGACAGGCCAGTCCTGTTCATAAAGATTCAGGGGTGGTGTGACACCGATGAGTTCCAGGTTTGCCTCCCAGAATGCATCAACGGTTCCAACGTCCCGCCAGTAACCTTTTTCCCCGGACTGCAGGTCGTTAAAAGGACAGGCAAACAGGCGATGTTCCTTATGAATAGCAGGCATGATATCTTTTCCGAAATCATGGTTTGATGATGTGTCTTTTGCATCATCCTCAAGCACCTTGACAAGAAACTCGGTAGTAAACAGATATATCCCCATGGAGGCAAGGGCTGTATCACTCTGTCCTGGCATTGGCTCCGGCCTGGCCGGTTTTTCCTGAAACCCGATTACCCGGCTGGATTCATCGACCAGCATCAGACCAAAGTCGCTGGCTTCACTGAGAGGCACCTCGATACAGCCTACTGTGACGTCAGCATTATTCTCAATATGGCTTGCCATCAACATACCGTAATCCATTTTATAGATATGGTCACCGCCGAGGATGAGTATATAGGAGGGACGATGATCAAGGATGATATCGAAATTCTGGTATACGGCATCCGCAGTACCAAGATACCAGGATGATGTTTCGAATCGTTCCTGCGCTGGCAGGAGTTCGATAAACTCACCCAGTTCATAGCGATAGAAGGACCACCCGCGTTCAAGATGCTGGATGAGTGAATGTGCATGGTACTGGGTCAGTATACAGATCTTGTTGATGCCCGAATTAAGACAGTTGGAAAGGGTAAAATCAATGATCCGGTACTTGCCGCCAAAAGGGATTGCAGGCTTGCTGTGCCTTGCGGTCAACTGGTAGAGACGTGTCCCACGTCCCCCCGCCATGACGACCGCCAGGGTCTCATGGATGAGACGATCAACAGAGCGTCGGTCGTGCTGAATTGTCATAACCTTTGTCTTGACTCAGGGCATAATAGATACTGTTATGTTCCGGGATGGCATCAGTATGATAATGATCTGATCTGATGATGGTCCCGGAAAAGAAAGATTTCCACTAATTCATAGATGCAGGATTTATATTAAAATTAAAACCGTGCATGGATACATTATAACCTAATCGTTCTCTGGTATAAGATATATCAGTTGCTTGATTGTGTTTATCACCATGTACCTGGAAATGATTTAAAATGAGTAAACAACCTACAAAAAAAACAACCGGACGCAGCGATGATATCCTCCGACTGGGCGCGTCCAGGCATCACGATCCGGGCGTGGTGCTCGGTAAACACAGCAGTCAATCTGCCGATATTGCCCGCAGTCTGGTACCGGATGCCAGGGAAGTATTGATTGCAGACATCGGGGCACGGATGAAACGGATAAAGGGCACTGATATATTTGAATGGCAGGGTCCACCTGGCAGCATTCCGGACCGGTTTCGCATTATCTGGCGGGACAATAATGGCGGGGAACATGTCCAGTACGAACCTTATTGTTTCCCCCCCCGGATCAGTGACTATGACCTGCACCTGTTTGCAGAAGGGAAACACCGGCAGGCCTACCGGTTTCTGGGTGCTCACTACCTGTCTGTGGATGGAGTGGCAGGTGTCCTGTTCTCAACCTGGGCCCCGAATGCAGAAAGGGTGAGCGTGGTCGGGGACTTTAATAACTGGGACGGTCGCCGGCACCCCATGCGCGTTCGTGGTATAAGCGGTATATGGGAATTATTCATCCCGGAGATCAAACCGGGAATGATCTATAAATTCGAGATCCGTTCGGGCAGGACCGGTGAAATCCTGATTAAGTCTGATTGTTATGGCCGGCAATTCGAATTACGGCCGGCCACCGCGTCGATTATCACACAGGATAATGATTACGACTGGTCTGATGCCGGCTGGCTTGAATCCCGAAAATCCACGGACTGGTTACACGCCCCCTTGAGCATTTACGAATTGCATCTCGGATCATGGCGCCGTGACACCAATGGCCGGTTTCCCAATTACAGGGAAATCGCCGGGCAGCTGGTACCCTATCTCAAAACACTGGGTTTCACCCATGTAGAATTACTGCCGATATCAGAACATCCGCTGGATGCCTCATGGGGTTATCAAACAACCGGTTTTTTTGCCCCGACCAGTCGCTACGGGACGGCTGATGATTTCCGTTATTTCATCGATTACTGTCATCGTCACGGTATCGGCATCATCCTTGACTGGGTCGCAGGGCATTTCCCCAAGGATATGTTCGGCATGGTCCGTTATGACGGGACGCCCTTATATGAGCATGAAGATCCGCGCCGGGGCGAACACCCTGACTGGGGCACACTGATATTCAACTACAGCCGCAACGAGGTGAGGAATTTCCTGATTTCCAATGCCATTTACTGGATCAGGGAATTTCATCTGGATGGTTTACGTGTAGATGCCGTAGCCTCAATGCTCTATCTGGATTATTCCCGTGAGGACGGTGAATGGCTGCCGAATAAATTCGGCGGGAATGAAAACATCGATGCAATCGATTTCCTGCGTGAAGTCAACGAGCAGGTCCTGGGCAATAATCCGGGTGTGCTTATGATTGCCGAGGAATCCACCGCATGGCCGCAGGTCTCACGTCCGCCATGGGTCGGTGGACTTGGCTTTTCTGCAAAATGGAATATGGGCTGGATGCACGACACGATTCAATACATGAGTAAAGACCCTGTGCACCGTCACTATCATCACGATAACCTGAGCTTCGGATTGCTTTATGCCTTTCACGAAAACTTTGTGTTGCCACTCTCTCACGACGAGGTTGTCCACGGCAAGGGATCGATGATCATGAAAATGCCGGGGGATGACTGGCAGCGCTTTGCCAATCTTCGGCTGCTGTATACCTATATGTTTACCTATCCTGGCAAGAAACTCCTGTTTATGGGAAATGAATTTGCGCAATGGCAGGAGTGGAATCACGACTGTGCGCTGGACTGGGACCTGATCGAACTACCGGAACACGCATCCATGTGTTCACTGATTGCCGATCTGAACCGGTTATATATAAACCACCGTGAACTGCATTACCATGACTTTGAGCATGAAGGATTCGAATGGATCGATTGTCACGATGCCCCGCAGTCGATACTCAGTTACATGAGAAAGTACCAGGATGATTTTCTGGTTATCATCCTGAATTTTACGCCGGTACCGCGCCATGGTTACCGTATCGGGGTGCCCCGCAACGGTGATTACCGGGAATTGCTGAATTCGGATTCGGTGTTTTATGGCGGCAGCAATACAGGCAATACAGGGGTCGTGCAATCCACAGCTGATCCATGGATGGGCAAACCGTATTCCATCTCACTCAGTCTGCCCCCGCTGGGAGGTGTGATACTGAAATGTCCGGATTCCAGCGGCAATCGCAGTGAAATGGCTTTACAGTGACTATGAATAAAAAAACGCCTGTAGAAAAAACGGTCTTGCAAGATCAGATACCATCTGATAAATCAGTTAAAAATCAGAAACGGAAAACCAGGGACAGAACCCCAGCCAGGAATACCCGAATGGATGTCAATCGCAGTATCCTGTTTGCGGCAAGTGAAGTGTATCCATTTGTAAAAACAGGAGGACTGGCCGATGTCGCCTGTTATTTACCAATGGCACTTCATGATCTGGGCTTCGATATTCGCATTGTGTTACCAGCCTACCGGTGTGTGCTTGATCAAGTAAAAAAGACCAGGAATGCCACCGGATTTCAGGTGCCGGAGACCAGGGATCGGACGAAATTGCTCCAGACCACACTTCCCGGCAGTGACATCATTGTGTACCTTGTGGATGCACCGGATTTATATGATCGTCCCGGTGATCCATACCAGGGACCGGATCGCATGGACTGGCCTGATAATGCCGGGCGGTTTGCATTTTTCGGACAGATGATCAGACAAATAAGTCTGAATAAGGCTGGTCTCAACTGGGCACCTGATGTACTCCATTGCAATGACTGGCATACCGGGCTCGCACCGGCACTGCTGGCCCAGGATGCCGGACGACCGGCGATCCTGTTCGCAATCCACACACTTTCCTACCAGGGACTTTTCCCGCGTCAGACATTTACCTCGCTTGATCTGCCGTCCGGATTATGGACGCCGGAGGCAATGGAATTCTACGGGAACATGTCGTTTATAAAAGGTGGGCTGGTTTATGCGGATAAACTGGTGACTGTGAGCCCGAGATATGCGAAAGAAATAACTACTCCGGAATTCGGGTATGGTCTGGAAGGTCTGTTGCAGCATCGCAGCGACCGCCTGACGGGAATACTCAATGGTGTTGATTACCGGTTCTGGGACCCGCGTCACGATCCGTTGATTGAACGGCATTACTGGCTTGACAACCTGGGGGCAAAAAAAATAAATAAAAAAAGTCTGCAACAGGAACTTGGATTGCGTGAAAATGGTAAAGTGATCCTCCTCGCCTGCATAGGACGGCTGATTGATCAAAAAGGGATCGACCTGATGCTGGCCGGTTTAACCGGGCTGTTACAAAACGAAAATATACAATTGGCAGTGCTCGGCACTGGAAACGCAGGTTATGAACAATCGCTGCGTACTGCGGCCGGCAATTTTGCAGGCCAAATGGCCGTGCGCATAGAATACAATGAATCCCTTGCGCACCGGATGATTGCCGGTGCGGATATCCTGCTTATGCCCTCCCGTTTCGAGCCATGCGGGCTGACTCAATTATACAGTCTTCGCTACGGGACAGTACCGGTCGTATGCGCCACCGGTGGTCTGGCGGACACGGTGGTGGATGCAACTGATACCAGCATGCAGAACCATACTGCAACGGGTTTCCAGTTCGTTAATGCCAGCCGTGACCACCTTCTGGCAGCAGTCAACCGTGCCGTGACCTTATTCACTGCATCGAAGGATCGATGGCGATCGCTCATGAGATCTGGCATGAAGCAGGATTTTTGCTGGGCAAGAAGCGCAGAGCAGTACAGGATTGCCTATATGGATGCAAGCGATGTTCGTACTGCAGGAAATCATGCTGATTTTGCCTTGAAGAAAGGTAAAAACGGGGGAAAAAACCAATGAATCAATGCTGCTGGAGCCCGCTGTCCGTCGTTGCGTTATACTGGATCATCCGGCATGGATTTGACCGGAGAATAGCAGCAAAACATCAGTGATTAACATGCAGTCCGATTGCCGGTCTGCCCAAAACTGTTTTTGTTTGTGATTGGAATGAACACTTTCCGGATTCGAATGTTGCCTGGTTAACAGGAATGCAAACAGACATGGACAAGAATCACGCAAGACCCGGTTTCAAGATCCCGGACATCACCTTGCCAGGATGGTTCCTTTGCGTGGCAGTAATGATCGCATTGGTCTGGATTATTGATCCGTTCATTGATGTTGTTTTATTGCGTCATGGCACCCTCGGGCAGCAAATGTTTGAGCAGGGTATCCACGAGATATATTTTCGAATAGCCATATCCACACTCATTATTATCTTCAGTATCATTGTCAGTTTATTCCTGATCCATTCCAGGCGTGTGGCAAAAGGGTTACGGGAGAGCCAGGAGAGACTGGTGCAGAACTACCATCTCCAGAATGTGATGAGCAACATCCTCCACTACTCACTGGGACCGGTCAGTCTTGGGGAGATTTTGAAGTTCTCGCTCGATGCTATCCTTTCCGAACCTGTATTTTCCCTCAAGAATAAGGGTTCCATTTTTATTGCAGATGACAGTAACGAAATGCTGATGCTGGAAGTTCATAGCGGACTTGATGAGGCCTTGCAAAAAATGTGTGCAGGTGTTCCCTTTGGAAAATGCCTGTGTGGCAGGGCGGCATCATCGCGCGAAATTATCTTCAGTTCGAGCGTGGACGGGCGGCATGAAAACACCTGTGAAGGAATGTTGCCGCATGGTCATTATTGTGTCCCGATCCTGTCCGCTGACCGGGTGCTCGGGGTAATCAACACCTATGTCAGCGCCGGACACAACAATACGCAGGTGGAAGCAGAATTTCTGACCATGATCGCCGATACACTGGCCGGGATTATTGAGCGCAAGCGTGGATTGAATGCCCTGCGCATGAGTGAGGAGAAATCCCAGTTGCTGCTGAATTCTACCGGTGAAGCAATATACGGGGTCGATCTGGATGGAGAATGTATCTTTGCCAACAAGACCTGCGTGAAAATGCTCGGCTACAGGGATGAGCAGGACCTGCTGGGCAGGAACATGCATAATCTCATTCACCATTCACGGGCAGACGGGACCCGTTACCCGCTGGAGGAATGTATAATCCACCAGGCTATAACGACAGGCAAGGGGATTCATCTGGATGATGATGTATTCTGGATCGCTGACGGCAGCAGTTTCTCCGTGGAGTGCAGCTCCTATCCGATAAATCGTGAAGGCTTGAACATCGGGTCCGTCGTGAGTTTCAGCGATATAACCGAACGCAAGAACAGAGACAGGGAACTCATTGAATCCCGTGAACACATGCGTAATCTGGCCAAACGGTTACAGGAAATACGTGAGGAAGAACGGACCCTGATTGCCAGGGAGATCCATGATGAACTCGGTCAGACACTGACCGGGCTGAAAATGGACCTGTTCTGGCTGTCAGGACGATTGCCGAAAAACTGGAAACACCTGCCTCGAAGGGCACAGGAAATGATCTCACTGATAGATTCAACGATCAATTTTGTACGGAAACTTTCCACGGAACTCAGGCCATCCATGCTGGATGATCTCGGACTCAAGGCTGCGATTGAATGGCAGGTACAGGAATTTGCACAGCGAACGAGGTGCAAGTACAGGCTTGATCTCAAAATCAGGGATTTCAGCCCTGACAGTGACCGTGATACGGCGATATTCCGTATCCTGCAGGAATCGCTGACCAATATAGCACGTCATGCAAAAGCGGATTATGTGGAGATCTCGATGAACGAGATTGACTCGCAACTTTTGCTGACAATAAAAGATAACGGGATAGGGATAGATAAAGAAAAAATAAATTCCAGTTCCCTGGGCCTGATCAGCATGCGTGAACGTGCCGGTACCTTTGGAGGAGAATTCTCCATAAGGGCGTTGGCAGAAGGGGGGTCGCAGGTAACACTCAACATACCGTATAGCAGGGGAATCACATGATTCGTTTGTTCATTGCCGATGATCATCCCATTGTGCGCGAAGGTCTGAAACGGATCATCACTGAATGCTCAGACATGGAACTGGTCGGTGAAGCGGTAAACGGAGATCAGGTGCTTGCAGGGTGTACAAGGGATATCGTCGATGTTCTGCTGCTGGACATATCGATGCCGGGGCTTGGCTTCTTCGAAATAATACGCCGGCTCAGGCTGAAAAGACCCGAACTGCGTATTCTGGTCCTGAGCATTCACTCGGAAGACCATTATGCCGTGAGGTCCATAAGGGCAGGTGCGGCAGGCTACCTGTCAAAAGAGAGATCATCCGAAGAACTGGCGGAAGCCATCCGGCATGTGTACAGGGGGAAGACCTATGTGACAGCAACACTTGCTGAAAAACTGGTTCTGGAACTGGACCCGGGCCAGAAGAAACAGGTCCATGAAATGCTGTCTGATCGTGAATACCAGATTTTCCGTCTGCTCGGTTCCGGCAAACGCATTACAGATATTGCAGCTGAAGTGGCATTGAGCCCGAAGACAGTCAGCACCTACCGTACACGGATTTTCCAGAAGATGAATTTCAGGAACATGGCTGAACTAATCCGGTATGCGGTGGATAACAATCTTGCAGACTAGCCATCTTTGCATCTGAGGCATTGTTTTGCCCGTTTGCCGATCCAGCATCCAGCCTTCCATCAGAGTAGGTTGGGCTGAATAAAATGAAGCCCAACATCAAAGGAGGTGGATGAACGGATGCGTTACCGACGTGCCGATGCAGCGGGAGGCACCTATTTCTTCACCGTAAACCTGGCCGATCGCCGCTCCGATGTATTGGTGCAGCATATCGATGACTTGCGTGAGGTCATGAAAACGGTGAAAGACGCGCATCCGTTTACCATTCTGGCGATGGTGGTGTTGCCAGAGCACCTGCACGCGATATGGCGCTTGCCGCAGGGTGATGCCGATTATCCGTTACGCTGGTCGCTAATCAAGGCGGGGTTCTCGCGGCGGCTGGTAAAAGGCGAGCCCATTTGCGCCAGCCGCCAGACCAGGCGTGAACGCGGCATCTGGCAGCGGCGGTATTGGGAACATCAAATCCGGGATGAAACCGATCTGGCGCATCATGCGGATTACATCCATTTCAACCCCGTGAAGCATGGCTGGGTCGCTCTCCCTGTGGATTGGCCTTATTCAACCTTGCACGGATACATTGAGCGGGGAATGCTAACCCCGGATTGGGGTGGGCGAGCGGGTGATGGTGAGGATGCTTATGGTGAGCGGTGAGATGTTGGGCTTCATTTCATTCAGCCCAACCTACGCAGGCTCATGAAATATACGGGTTAGCCATCTTTGCATCTGAGGCATTGTTTTGCCCGTTTGCCGATCCAGCATCCGTTCTGCCCTGCCTGGTCTTCACGTTAACAATCAATTAGTTGTGTCTGACAGGGCAGGGTTACCTGCCGGCATGTGGCGGGCCCATGTGTTCCGAGTAATCCTTGTCTTACATGGAAATGTAATCAATCCCTACGCCAGATAAAGTGTATAGCCTGTGGCGCTCGCCTGTTTATTAGACTAAAAAATAAACACCCGGATCGTTGCAAATACAGCAATGCAAAGTTGAGAAGACAGAACGATCAGAAACCAGCAGGAAAGGAGACAGATGCAATCAAACAAGTTAACCATACTGATAATGGATGACTCCGAAATAATCCAGGAACGACTGAAGGAAATACTCTGCAAAATAGATGGGGTCGAGTGTGTAGGCAAGGTAACAAATTCCGGTGAAGGTCTTGATCTCGTTTCCTCTTGCAAACCAGGACTGGTCGTCCTTGATATCAGGTTGGCCGACAGGGTTGGCATGGATATCATCAAGAAGATAAAGCATTTCAGTCCACATACTATCGTCGTTGTTTTGACGAACTACACATTTTCTGCCTATCGCATTCACTGCATGTCACTGGGTGCGGATTATTTTATGGACAAGTCACTGGAGTTCAGCAAGGTAAGGGATATTGCAGAGTATATGCTGACGCCTGAATACCGGAAGGGACCAGGCAGACGCTATGATTACAGTGACAGCAAGGATATGGTTGATTCAGGGAAACGGTATAAACCTGGTGTCCGGACCAGACGGATGGTTCACAAGGACCTTTGACAGACGGTTACGCTTCGGGAAATGTACATATGCCCGGTGCGTCCTGCCATAGTCCTGAACTATCCTGTTTCCATTACAGATTCACTGACAAAATACGCATGTAAATGAATCATGAGTGCCTGGATAAAAACCGGATCTGCCGGACTGTTCATCGTTGTAACGGTCTGTCTCAGGCAACCTGGCGCACAGCCTGAAGAAAATCCTGCTGATGAAATTTCTGCCCGTGGTCCGATTCCTTTTGCCGTCTATGATAAAAACGGTGACGGTGTGATCAGTGAAGATGAGTTTTATTCCGTACGGGAGGCGCGTATGTCAAAGCGGATTGACGAGGGCAGACCGATGCGTGGTGCTGCCAATGCACCCGCTTTTTCTGATTTTGATACGGATAAGGACGGTCTGGTGAACCCCGATGAACTGGTTACCGGGCAGCAAGCCCGGATGCAGGACGGTGGCTGTATCGAGATGGGACAGGGACGCGGCATGGGGGGAGGCATGGGAAGAAACAGGCCGGATTTCTCTGAATATGATCAGGATGGCGATGGATACATACTGGAAACTGAATTCTAC
>MGXK01000011.1:0-7333 GCA_001802375.1 Gammaproteobacteria bacterium RBG_16_51_14 | reverse complement strand
CAGGGATATCCAATGCGAAATCTTGCCAATGCGCCCTCATTTTCTGACATTGATACGGATGGGGATGGAAAGATCAGTCCGGAAGAGTTTGCTGCACATCAATCACGGTGCCGCGGGTGGTAAGTAAAAGACTTTACCGGGTCAGGGTGTATTCTAAACGTGAGACCGGTTTAACCCTTGCCGGAACCCCCATGCATGGCCATGAAACAGGCTATTGTGTAATCGACCACTTCACGAATCTCCGCCGCGGTAACCGGGCAGTTCAGCGCCAGTGCCCTGGTGCGAAGAAAACTGATCAAGCCCCCCGTGAATTGCCGGGCGGCCAGCAGGGTATCCTGGATGCACAGGTGCCCCAGCTCACACTGCTGATGCAGGTATTCGGCAAGTCGGCGATTGCCTCGTTCCGGACCTTCCCGGTAATAAATTGCACCGACCTCGGGGAAACGGGCGCTTTCCGCCACAATCAGACGGTGCAGCGCCAGTGAGGAAGGCCGTAACAGGATATCCAGCAGGGTGGTGGCAAAATTGCTGAGCGTGGTCTGTACGTCCAGTCGTGCCTGCCCGGTTTCCTGCAACGTCTCCAGTAGCTCTTGGCAATTCCGGGTGATGACGGCACTGAACAGTGCCTCCTTGTTCCCGTACTGGTTATAGATGGTCTGCTTGGATACATTGGCTTCCCTTGCGATGGCATCCATGCTGGCATTGCGGTAGCCCTGTTCCAGAAAAATGCGGGTTGCCGCATCGATAATGGCAAGTTGCTTTTCTGTATAACCGCTGCCCTGGTTAATTGGGTACGGCGATGTTGGGGAAGTAGTCAATCCAGGCGTCTCCTTTATAATGTCTTTTGATTTTTACATTATCCTTCTTTTGGACTGGACGGTCTAGTCCATTTGGATGATAATCAGACCTTCAGTGCCCCTGCACCCCCTGAACTGGTACGAGGCCGGTCAGACAGCCAGGGCATCATTAAATTACGTTATCGCCTTGCGAGGGTTAGTTGTGATCAAACGAATGATCATTGTTTTACTGGGATTGACCCTTCTTTTCGGGGGCATCTTCGGCTGGAAGTATGTACAGATACAGGAAATGATCGCCATGGGATCGGTAGCGCCCCCACCCGCCACTATTTCCTCTGAAACCGTGCTGCGTGAACAGCGGACACCAGGCCTTGAGGCCGTTGGCAGCCTGGTGGCATCACAGGAAGTCTTTATCTCTACCCAGATCCCGGGGCAGGTCAGATCCATCCATTTCGAATCGGGTGCCATGGTGGCCAAGGGGGATGACCTGATCCGGCTTGACGATGATGTGGATCGGGCTGAACTCGCCGGGTTGGTGGCGGCACAAAAGCTGGCCAGGCTCCAGTTTGATCGTGCCAGGAAACTGTTCAGCGACAATACCATATCGCGTTCCGATTTCGATCAGGCGCAGGCCGCGCTGGATGGTGCCTCCGCGCTGGTGGTGTCCCAGCAGGCGCGCATCAATAAGAAACGGATCCGTGCCCCCTTTGCCGGTCAGCTTGGCATCCGTCAGGTCGATCTGGGACAATACCTGGCGCCCGGTGAACCGATCGTATCGCTGCAGGCATCCGATCCCGTTTATGTGGATTACAGTCTGCCGGAGCGTTACCTGAATGACCTTTCGATCGGACAGCAGGTGGAACTCAGCGTACAGGCCTATCCCGGCGAACTTTTCAGCGGGTTCATCACTGCCATCAGTCCGCGCATCGAGATCGGGACCCGCAGCGTTCAGGTCCGCGCCACACTGAAGAATCCCGACTATCGTCTGCGCAGCGGTATGTTCGCCGGGGTGCGGACACTGTTACCGGTGCGCGATAATGTGCTGTCCCTGTCCGAGATGGCAATTACCTATAATCCTTACGGGAACTTTGTATTTTTCATTGCCGAAAAGGATGGCGGGCTGCTGGTCGAGCGCCGTCAGGTGGAAACCGGAGAAGTGCAGGCAGGACGTGTCGATATCATCAGCGGCCTGCAGGAGGGGGATCAGGTAGTCAGGGCAGGACACAACAAGTTGCGGAATGGCATGCCGGTACAGATCGATAATTCCGTCAAGCTGGATGGTCAGATAGTCTCACCATGAACTTCACCGATATTTTTGTAAGGCGCCCGGTACTGGCGAGTGTGATCAGCCTGTTGATCCTTCTGGCAGGCTTGCGTTCCATCGCCTCACTGGAAGTGCGACAGTATCCGGAAACCCAGAATACGGTGGTTACTGTGAGCACCAGCTATCCGGGCGCCAGCAGTGAACTGATCAAGGGTTTCATAACCACACCACTGCAACAGGCAATCGCCGAGGCGAGTGGTATCGATTATCTGTCGGCACGCAGCACCCAGGGCAGCTCCAGTATAGAAGCGCATATGGAGCTTAACTACAATGCCAATGCGGCGGTAGCGGAGATCCAGGCCAAGGTAGCCAGTCAGCGCAACGTGCTGCCGGTGGAAGCGGAAAGCCCGGTCATCACCTCCACCACCGGGGATACCACCGCGCTCATGTACATGGCCTTCTACAGCACCGTCATGCACCCGTCCCAGATCACGGATTACCTGTTGCGGGTCGTGCAACCGAAACTCCAGGCCGTGCCGGGTGTGGCCAAGGCACGTCTGATCGGTAACAAGACCTTCGCCATGCGGGTCTGGCTCGATCCGCAACGCATGGCTGCGCTGGGTGTGTCGGCAGAGGAAGTACAGCAGGTCCTGGTCGACAATAATTATCTCGCCGCAGTCGGACAGACCAAGGGCGCCTATGTGGTGACGGATCTGGGCGCCAATACGGATGCCAGCTCGGTACGCGATTTCCGCAAGCTGGTGGTCCATGCCGCCAACGGCGCACTGGTCCGGCTGGAAGATATCGCCAGCCCCGAACTGGGATCTGAAAATTATGATTCGATCAACCAGTACAAGAACCAGATGGCGATCTTTATCGGTATTGAACCGACCCCGGGGGCAAATCCGCTGACCGTCGCCAGGCAGATACAGGTACTGATGACGGAGATCCAGGGCCAGTTGCCCACCGGACTCAATGGCCACATACCCTACGATGCCAGCATCTACATCGAGGATTCCATCCATGAGGTATTCACCACCCTGGCCCAGACCGTTCTGATCGTACTCGTGGTGATCTTTCTCTCCCTGGGGTCATTCCGTGCCACACTGGTGCCCGCAGTGGCGGTACCGCTGTCACTGGTGGGTGGCGCCTTTCTCATGCTGCTGATGGGTTTCTCCATCAACCTGCTGACGCTGCTGGCCATGGTGCTGGCCATCGGTCTGGTGGTGGATGACGCCATTGTGGTGGTGGAAAATATTCATCGGCATATTGAAAGCGGCGAGACGCGTATGAACGCTGCCATCGATGGCGCACGTGAACTGGCGCTGCCGATCATCGCCATGACCACCACCCTGGTGGCGGTCTATGCGCCGATCGGGTTTATGGGTGGTCTGGTGGGTACGCTGTTTACCGAGTTCGCTTTCTCTCTGGCGGGCTCCGTGCTGATTTCCGGGATCGTTGCATTGACCCTGTCGCCCATGCTTTCGGGCAAGGTGCTGAAGCCGCACGGCGCACCGGGACGTTTTGAACATGCCGTGGAACGTTTCTTTACCTGGCTTGCGTCGCGTTATCAGCGGCTGCTGCATGGTGCACTCGACTATGTTGCGGTAACCATGGTGTTTGCGCTGGTGATCCTGGTCAGCATTTATTTCATGTTTATTACCACGCCAGGTGAGCTGGCGCCGGTCGAGGATCAGAGCATCCTGTTTTTCATGGCGCAGGCGCCGCAAACCGCCACCATAGAATACGATCAGGCCTACACAGCGCAGATCCTGAAGACCTTCGAATCCATACCCGAATACAAGGAAAGTTTTTTCCTGCTCGGCATGGGGAGTACCAGTACCGTGTTCGGTGGTTTCAAAATGCCACCACCTTCGCAACGCACCCGCTCGCAGATGGATGTGCTGCCGGAATTGCAGCAGAAACTGGACAAGGTTGCCGGTTTTCAGACGGCGATATTCCCGCGGCCCAGCCTGCCGGGATCGGGTGGCGGGTTGCCGGTGCAGTTCGTGATCACCACCGACGCGGAATACAGCCGCCTCGATCAACTGGCGGATGATCTGATCGGACAGGCGATGCAGAGCGGCAAATTCATCTTTCTGCAGAAGACAGTCGAATACTCGCGTCCGAAGACCACGCTGCTGATTGATCGTGACCGTGCCGGAGACATGGGTATTTCGATGCGTGAAATCGGTCGCAGTCTTTCCACCCTGGTGGGCAGCGGCTATATCAACCGCTTCAGCCTGGAAGGTCGCAGCTACAAGGTCATCCCGCAGGTGGCCCGCGAATTCCGTCTGGACAAGGACATGCTCAACAACTATTACATCGCTACCGGCAACGGCGAACAGGTGCCGCTTTCCACTCTGGTCAAGTTCCAGGATTCCGTCGAACCCAGCCAGCGCACCCAGTTTCAGCAGCTCAATGCCGTGACGGTGCAGGGCATGATGGCACCGGGTATCCCACTCGGTGTGGCGCTCGGTTATCTGGAGACCACGGCACGGGAAACCTTTCCGCAAGGCTTCACCTGGGACTATACCGGGATGTCGCGCCAGTTTGCCCAGCAGGGCAGTGCCCTGATATTGACCTTCTTCATGTCGATCCTGGTGATCTATCTGGTACTGGCCGCGCAGTTTGAAAGCTGGCGTGACCCGATCATCATCCTTGTGTCCGTGCCCATGTCCATTGCCGGCGCCCTGATTTTCATGACGCTCGGTTTTGCTAGCGTGAATATCTATACGCAGGTGGGCCTGATCACCCTCATTGGCCTGATTGCGAAGAATGGCATCCTCATCGTTGAATTTGCCAACCAGTTGCAGATTACACAAGGATTGGGCAAGCGTGCAGCCGTGGAACAGGCGGCCGCTATCCGTCTGCGGCCTATCCTCATGACGACGGTGGCAATGGTAGTGGCCATGTACCCGCTGCTCATGGCAACCGGCCCCGGCGCCGTAAGCCGTTTCGATATCGGTCTGGTTATCGCTACCGGGCTTGCTATCGGCACCCTCTTTACCATGTTCGTGGTGCCCTCGGTCTATGTACTCCTGGCCCGCGATCACAGCGCCATGGAACTGCCGGAGCGGGAAGCACAGTTTGATGACAGGCAGGAGATGGAGCCGGCATAACAGAGATTGGAGAAAGACCGATTACTCCGGCGCATTGCTGCACTGATTGCAGTCCGGGTCATTGTCCCACTGTGCCGTCAGGAGTACTAAAATAGAAATCATGCCATTTACTGAAGAACAAACCGGATACGAAAAAACAATCCTTTCTGATCTGCAAGGAGCATGGATTGTACTCAGGGAGACCGTGGTTGACACAGAAGGATTTGAAGGCTGGGATCGTGTATTGTTCCATATTGATGAAGCGATGAGCTGGGAGACGGTTCGAAATCTAAGGCGGATGCCTTCACTTCTACTCGTGATCAGGAATATATGTGCACAAGGTAAGGCGCCGCAACAGGTATTGGAACACATACAATATGTTGACGACATTTTAAAAGAGGCACTCATGGAGTTTCCGAATTAACTGCGTTTACTCAATAATAGTTCGGAGTCAAAGAAAAACTCGATATGCAAAATCAGATTGTTAAGATGGCGCCATGGATTTTTATCGCGATATTTTAATGGCATTGTAGATAGTGTGAAGAATGTGGCAATGCACGACTGCATGGATTTATGCTGTTATTATGATTTTACGGTTTCAATTTATTTTGATTATGATGTTATGTGGATCCCATGGGACACAGTAATTAGCGATTTCAGATACTGTTAAGTTACTTTGGGAAGATCAAAGCGATGGAATTTGAATGGGACCCAGAGAAGGCACGAATTAATGAGAGCAAGCATGCTGTTTCCTTTTTCGAAGCCTGTGAAGTGTTTGATGATGATTATTCCTCTTCTGTACGAGACCCCGACCATTCATTTGATGAGAAACGATTCATTATTTTTGGCAAATCGCACGATGGTAAATACCTCGTTGTATCCTATACTGAACGTAATGATAGAATACGTATCATATCCGCAAGGCAGATGACGCCCCGAGAGCGTAGAGCTTATGAACAGTGAAAAAGACACCCTTAGAGATGAATACCCGGAAGACCTGATTAAATCCGGAGTCCGTGGAAAATTTGCGAAACGGTATCGGGAAGGCACAAATGTTGTGCTAATCGACCCGGATTTACACAAAATCTTTCCGGATTCTGAGGCCGTTAATCGCGCACTTCGTGCGTACGCAGCCAGCAAGCAATTGCCATCTTAAGATTAGTTAGGCTGTAGGCTGCCTCATAAAAAGGTAGCGTCTCCTTATATTTCCCCAGGGCAAAGTGTACTTGATCGTGGACGGGCATCCGGTGCACAAGTCTGGCCAAGCCTGGCAATTCGTGATCGGAAGCGCGAAGCGTCAGCTTCATGTCCATCATTTGTCATCGGGCCTTTGCATTATGTAGCATATAAGCTACACTGCATTTTATACAGGAGCACTATGAAATCAGGGAGTATCTGACCGAAGACAGTCGCAGCCTGTTCAGTGAATTGCTTAATAATCTTCGTGATATCCGGGCACGGGCAAGGAAATGAAAGCAAGAAGTAAACCGTATCGCGAAAGCCTGTTGGAGGCCTTAAAAGATCCAGTGGAAGCAGCGGCCTATCTGGATACCGCCCTGGAAGAAGGTGACAGGGAAGGGTTTCTGTCAGGTTCGGGGTCAAAGTAAAAATTAATCGAAAATTTTAGCAGTTGTTACCTGACCCCGAACTACTGCTATTATTGTTCTGCATCGAAAGAAATGATCAATCACTGTTGCTCCGCTCCTGTACAACCGTATCGCCTGCCTTGCTGTATGCAGCTGTCATCAATGTGGCAATGAAAGACCCAAAATACGCTCCTAAGCCGCGTCGCTTTTCGGCGTCGGTTTGAGCGCATAGTTAGGGCATAACTGTTGATATAGAAACTCTGGCGCAAAATCCGCCCCATTCGGCCAGACGAGAGTTTCAAGTTCCTTATCCAGAGAAAACTCTGAGAAGCGCGCTTTATCCTTCAAAGGCTGAAACACCTCACCCCACAGTTCCTTTTCAAGGTCGATTTCACCTTCTACGCCATCTGCAAACTTTAGCCAGATACGGTAGTCACCTTGATACTTCACTTCTTGCAATTTCGGCAACATGGCATCACTCCAATGGTTTAATTTTCTTCAAAGCCTTTCTTTCTCTCGCCAAATTCCAATCTTCGCTCAATTCATCCTTGTGGTATTCGCGCCATTCTTGAACCAGACCTGAAA
>MGXK01000010.1:5334-7381 GCA_001802375.1 Gammaproteobacteria bacterium RBG_16_51_14 | reverse complement strand
CGGGGGACATGAATGGCCGCGCCATTGCCGATACCCTTCAGGGTCAGCGGCCCGCCCTGAAAGTCCTGTACATGTCGGGTTATACCGAGAATGCGATTGTGCATTCCGGGCGGCTGGATGAGGGGGCTCAACTACTCAAAAAACCCTTCACCAGGGACGAGCTGGCGAGAAAGGTGAAGGAGGTACTGGGTGGGTGAACAAGGGGTTATTGGTCAGTTGTCAGTTGTCAGTTGTCAGTGGTCAGTGGTCAGTTGTCCATTGACCAGTGACCAGTTGACCACTGACCAATAACCATTGACCATTGACCAATGTGTATTGAAAATGATCAGATTCCGTTTCGATGCCTTGCAGTGATTTGCAGGAAGTAGTACTCCTCCATGCAAATCAACCGCTAATTCCTATAACAACAAAACAGGTACATTATGAAGAACTATAAAATAGCCATCCTGGCCGGCGATGGTATCGGCCCGGAGATTATGAAAGAAGCCGTCAAGGTATTGAAGCTGGTTGAAGAACGCAATGATGTACAGTTTACCTTGTGTGAGGCGCCTTTTGGCGGAACTGCCTATTTCGAATACGGTCATCCATTCCCGGAACAGACCAAAAAGATCTGTGATGAAGCGGATGCCGTCCTGAAAGGAACCATCGGGCTCAGTCATGAGGAGTCTGAAAAAATACCGGTCGATCTGAGACCTGAACGGGGGGCGCTGTTGCCCCTGCGTAAACGGTTAAATACCTACGCGAATATCCGTCCGGTGTATTTGCCCAGGGAACTGGCCCATTTCTCGCCTTTAAAGCCGGAGATCATCGGTGACGGGATTGATATCATCATGATCCGGGAACTGGTTGGCGGACTCTACTTCGGTGAAAAGGAGCTTGGCGTCAATGCCAGGGGTCTGCGCTACGTCAAGGAGACCCTCGAATATGACGAAGAGCAGATAGCACGTATTGTGCATGTCGCATTCAGGCAATCCATGAAGCGTAAACGGATACTGCACAATATCCACAAGGCTAATGTCCTGAAATCGAGCGTGCTCTGGAATGAGATCGTGGAGGAAGTAGCCAGGGAGTATCCGGAGGTAGAGGTAAAGCATCTATTGGTTGATGCAGCGGCAACCCTGTTATGCCTCAAACCGGGCCAGTTTGATGTGATGGTCATGGAGAATATGTTTGGTGACATCCTGAGCGATCAGGGTGGGGGCTTGCTGGGATCCCTGGGACTGATGCCTTCCGCCTGCCTGGGTGACCATACTGCCTATTATGAACCTTCCCATGGTTCGGCGCCGGATATTGCCGGGAAAAACATGGCCAATCCCTACTCCATGATCGGTTCCGTGGCGATGATGCTGGAACTGAGTTTCGATATGGCGAAGGAATCAAAAAATATCTGGCATGCCATGCAAAGTGTCTTTGGCCAGGGTTATTCAACTCCGGACCTGTCCAGGCCGGGGTGTAATGTAAAGATGATCAGTACCGGGGAATTTGGCGATCGCGTAGTTGAAGAGTTACGGAAGTCAGGTTGATTACAATTGTCTTTTTTGCTTCGTACCCTCCGTGTTCTCCGTGGTTCCATGTAAACAGCAGAATCACAATCAAAAATTACGTTTAACCACTTTGGTCATTGGTCACTGGTCATTGGTCAACTGACCACTGACAACTGACATATAACCCCTTGTTCATCCGCTGCCATCGATGTTGGGCTTCGTTGTCATTCAGCCCAACCTACCGCTCTCCGTCTATCGTTCTCCGTCATCCCGGCGCAGGCCGGGATCCAGGATAAATAATTCATTGATTTCAACTGGACCCCGTGTCGTAGCACGGGGTGACGAGCCAAAAGCGTTTAAGTAAGTGCCATTCAACCCATAACCTGGAACATTGAACCTGGAACCTCGAACCGGCGTACGGTGCTTGACAAGGCCGCTTGCAGTCTTTATAAAGACCGTATGAAGACTCTCACGATCACGGACGCCAAGAAAAACCTCGGCCGGTGGTTGGCTGCCGCCTCCCGTGGCGAAGACATCGGTATTGTCAGTGGGGCGGACATTAT
>MGXK01000010.1:958-5324 GCA_001802375.1 Gammaproteobacteria bacterium RBG_16_51_14 | reverse complement strand
AAAGTGGATGTGGAATCAACGGACTACGCGCAGCGCGAATATGAAGCGACGCCCGAACAAGTTGCCACCCTGGAAAAAGCCACCGGCAGACGTTACCGGTCACTCAAGCGCTCTGGAAAACTGGTCACCGTCACGACCGAACAGCTCAGGAAGATGATTGACTAAACCGCTCTCCATCGACCCGGGCGTGCTGGGCCGGTTGCGGGAGCTGACCAGGAGCGAAAGGGCAAAGTGCTTGCTGGCTCTGTGCGAGCTGACTGAAAGCTTCGGTCGACCCCACGCCCACAGCGGCCTTGGCATTCGCAAATTGGGTAACAAGCTGTTTGAGTGCCGCGCCAACCTCGCGTTGCGTTTTATCTTCCAGGACCGGCCCACCGACCTTTTCGTCTCATTCCTGGGCGATCACGATGAAATCAAGGCGTTGCTCAGGAGCGGTAAATATCGCTAAATCATAAGATCGCACTCACTCTGTGAGTATAGTTGGAACCTTGAATTCAGAACCTTGAACGTAGAACCTCGAACTTCAAACCTCAGACCTTTAACCTCAGACCTTTAACCTTGTTCATCCGCCCCCGATGATGTTGGGCTTCATTGTCATTCAGCCCAACCTACCGTTCTGGTTACCGGGAACAACGTTGAACATGGAACCTCAAACCTCGAACCTCGAACCTTGAACCTTGAACTATTCAAGTGGCAGGCTGGTTTGCTGCACTTGTCTCTCTTTCATGTAACTGGAAATTGATTATCCTGAGGGCAGCCAGGATGGCAGCAAATACCTGGTTCGCATGCACGCCCCTGGTTTTCATAGTCCCGTTACCTGTCTGCCAGGTGATAATACATTCCGTCAAGGCGTTGGTCTGACCACCCTTGGGGATACGGACTTC
Source organism: Gammaproteobacteria bacterium RBG_16_51_14 (assembly GCA_001802375.1). GTDB lineage: Bacteria > Pseudomonadota > Gammaproteobacteria > Eutrophobiales > Eutrophobiaceae > RBG-16-51-14. The sequence goes on along the minus strand of MGXK01000010.1, from coordinate 4,440 downwards.
ATAATTCTGCAATTTCGGCAGGGTGTACTCCTGTTTGCCCAGCACCTTGTTGATCGCATCGATGAATGCATCAAAACCACCGTTACCTGTCCCGGATGCCTTGTAGATATTTCCGCCGACATCCACCTGGATACTGACTGTTGATTCCAGATCCAGACCACTGGTGATGGAACATTTCAGCAGTTTAATATGATGATAGTCCTTGCTTTCCATGACATCGGCAATAATGAAAGGGAGATCATCCGGGGTAATGGTCTGCTTGGAATCACCCAGTTTGACGATCCTTTTCAATACCTTCTCCTGGTTTTCCTCGCTCAGGCTCAGGTCCATTGCCTCCAGATTCTTGATCAGAGAGGCCTTGCCACTCATCTTGCCCAATGCATAACTGCGATAGCGATCAAAGCGTTCCGGGCGCAGATTGCTCTCATACAATCCCCCCTTGTGGTCACCATCGGCGTGAATCCCGGCGGTCTGGGTAAAGACATCCCTGCCGACAACAGGCATGTTGTTGGATACCCATTTACCGGAGAAATTTTCCACCATCTTGCTGAGATCAACAATGTGGCTCTCGTTGATTGAGAGTTGCATACCCATCTTGTCTTTCAGCACCACCGCCACCTCTGCCAGCGAGGCATTGCCGGCACGCTCGCCCAGACAGTTTATGGTGCAATGAATACAACCTGCCCCGGCCTTGACTGCCGCCATGGCATTCGCTGTGGCCAGGCCATAATCATTATGGGGATGAAAATCAAAATTCAGACCGGGATAGCGGGAAATCATGTCACTGATCCCGGCATAGACCTCGTCCGGCCCCATTACACCCAGTGTATCCGGTAACAGAAAATGACTGATCCCGCAGTCTTTCAAGCTATCCATCATACCGAAGACATGATCCGGACTGTTCAGATAGCCGTTGGACCAGTCTTCCAGATACATATTGACCGTTAATCCCTTGCCCAGGGCATACTCAACTGTCCGCCGGATATCTGAAACGTGTTCAGGCAGTTGTTTTTTGAGTTGTCTCTGGCAGTGATTTTTACTGCCCTTGGTCAGCAGGTTCATCGTGCGACCGCCGGTTTCCAGGATCCAGTCGACACTCTTGTTGTAATCAACGAAACCGAGGACTTCAATCTGTTCCAGATACCCTTCCTCCGCAGCCCATCGATTGATGGCAGTGACTGCCTCCTTTTCTCCTTCGGAAACCTTTGCGGAGGCCACTTCGATACGATCCACTCCCAGCTTTTTCAGGAGCGCCCTGGCGATATTTTCCTTTTCATCCGGCGTAAAGGAAACACCATGCGTCTGTTCCCCGTCCCGCAAGGTGGTATCCAGCAACTGAATATGGCGACCGGAAGAGTTCATTTATTTTCTACTGATAAACAGCAAGTGTTATTACCGCGTAAATGAAGAACCCTGCGACAAGACCGCAGGGTATCAATATCAAAACAACCCAGGCCGGCTGTCGTCATTCCTGCGAACGACTCCATGGAAGGAGGAGATAGAGCGACTCAGGACGCCTATAGGGATATAGGCGATAGAAAACGTCGGGAACTGGTTTTCGAGACAAAGCCGAAGCAGGAATCCAGAAATGAACTACTGGATTCCGCATCATACCCTCAGGGCACAAGAGTGCGGAATGACATCCATAAGGATGCCCTGTTGCAATGAATTTAATTCCATAACCACGGCAGCTGCTGTTTCTGCCTCGCTTCAAAGGCGTCTATCCTGTCCTCATGTTGCATGGTAAGACCGATCTCATCCAGACCCTGCAACAGGTTGTTCTTGCGAAAATCATCGATTTCAAACCGGATAAGAGCACCCTTACCGGTAGTGATTTGCTGGTTCTCCAGGTCAACCGTAATCTTCATACCTTCGTTACTGCTGATCTCGCCCATTAATCCGTTTAATTCCTCCCTTTTGACAATAATCGGGAGGATCCCGTTTTTAAAGCAGTTGTTATAAAAGATATCGGCGAAACTGGTAGATATGAGGGTATTGAATCCATAGTCAGCGATTGCCCAGGGCGCATGTTCACGGGACGAACCACAACCAAAATTATCACCCGTCACCAGGACCCTGGCGCCGTTAAATGCGGGTTTGTTCAGTTCGAATTCAGGATTGGCACTGCCATCCGGACGATACCGCCAGTTATGAAACAGATGGACACCAAAACCGGAGCGTTCCACCTTTTTCAAAAACTGTTTTGGAATGATCTGATCCGTATCCACATTACTGCGATTCATCAGGGCAGCAATACTTTCATGTTTTACATAGGGTTCCATTATCTGTTCCCGGCAAAATCTATTTATTCAGGTTCCGGATATCAACAAACCTGCCGGCCGCCGCCGCGGCCGCTGCCATGGCCGGGGATACGAGATGAGTGCGCCCGCCCTTGCCTTGACGCCCTTCAAAATTGCGGTTGGATGTCGATGCACAACGCTGGCCCTCCTTCAATTCATCCCCATTCATTGCCAGGCACATGGAACAACCCGGATCCCGCCACTCCCAGCCAGCCTCGATAAAAATCTTGTCCAGTCCCTCCTGCTCTGCCTGCTTCTTGACCAGATAGGACCCCGGCACCGCCAATGCGGTTACATTTTCGGCAACCCGTGTCCCCTTCACTACCCTGGCAGCGGCACGGAGGTCTTCGATACGCCCGTTGGTACAGGAACCGATGAAGACAAAATCGACCGGGATATCGGTAATTTTCGTGTGCGCCTTCAGGCCCATGTAGGACAGGGCACTTTCACAGGCATGCCTTTTGACTTCATCTGTGAAATCTTGCGGTGCAGGCACCTCTTGATCGACACCTGTCACCTGCTCCGGTGATGTGCCCCAGGTTACCTGCGGGGCAATCTCTTCCGCGTTAATGGTTATAACTTTATCAAACCCGACCCCTTCATCAGAAGGCAGGCTCATCCAGTAGTCAACCGCCTGTCCCCACTGAATACCTTTTGGGGCAAACTCCTTTTCTTTCAAAAATCCAATCGTGCTTTCATCCGGTGCCACCAGACCGGCACGGGCACCGCTTTCTATCGCCAGGTTACACAAGGTCATACGCCCTTCCATCGTCAACTCTCTGACAGCACTGCCGGCATACTCGATGACATGGCCGGTACCTCCGGCCGTACCGATATATCCAATGATGGACAAGGCAATATCCTTTGCCGTGCAATACTCTGATAATTTTCCATCCACCTTGATCAACATGGTCTTTGATTTTTTCTGGCGCAGTGTCTGGGTGGCCATCACATGTTCCACCTCGGAGGTCCCGATACCGAAGGCCAATGCGCCAAAGGCGCCATGGGTCGCAGTATGGCTGTCACCGCAGACCACGGTCATTCCCGGGTGAACAAAACCGTGTTCCGGCACCACGACATGGATGATCCCGTTATATGGGCTTTTCAAATCATAAAGGTTCAGCCCGTTCTTCCTGCAATTTTCGATCATCACCTCTACCTGTTTCCTGGCGATCGGGTCCC
>MGXK01000010.1:846-938 GCA_001802375.1 Gammaproteobacteria bacterium RBG_16_51_14 | reverse complement strand
CTGGTCGGGACACAGTGATCCAGCGTTGCCAGTATCGCGCCGGGATTGCGTACCTTGCGATGCGCCGCCCGCAAGCCTTCGAAGGCCTGCGG
>MGXK01000010.1:0-830 GCA_001802375.1 Gammaproteobacteria bacterium RBG_16_51_14 | reverse complement strand
ATCAGATGCCGGTCAATATAAAGAATCGACGCCTGGCCCTGCTCTTCATGAACCAGGTGTGCATCCCAGATTTTTTCATACATCGTCTTTTTCATTTCAAATCAGTGATCAATTGTCAGTTGTCAGTAGTCAGTTGACCAGTGACCAGTGACCACTGACAACTGCCCAATAAACTTTATTGCCACGCCCTGTACCAGGTGATGAATTCATCCGCCGGCATCGGCCTGCCCATGTAATACCCCTGCCCCTCATCGCAACCGGATTCCTTCAACAGATCCCACACCGCCTCTGTCTCTATCCCTTCTGCAACGACAATCATGCCGAGTTTTTTCCCCAGTTCAATGGTCGCCATACAGATGTCCCGGTCCTTCCTGTCCGTGTCAGCATGTTTGACAAAAGACTGGTCAATCTTGAGTTCGGAAAACGGTACTGTTTTCAACTGCATCATGGATGAATAGCCGGTACCAAAATCATCAATCGACAGCAGGAAACCCTTCATTCGGAGACGTGTCAGGATATCCAGTGACTTTATCAACTCACCAAACAAGGCACTCTCCGTCACTTCAATGGTCAACTGGGAAGGATCAAGACCATTTATTGAAACCTGCCTTATCAGCCGATCCGGAAAGTCCAGCTCATGCAAAACACTGGCCGACATATTGACGGAAATCCCGATTCGCATATCTTCCCTCAGCCAGGCAGCACACTGATCAAGGGATTGTTCCAGCATCAGCATGGTCAGATCACCGATCAGATTATTTTTCTCAAATAGCGGTATAAACACGGCGGGGGAGATCATCCCCTTTTCCGGATGCCGCCAGCGCGCCAGG
>MGXK01000009.1:4495-9862 GCA_001802375.1 Gammaproteobacteria bacterium RBG_16_51_14 | reverse complement strand
ACCAGATCGCCCTGCAGGCCATTATATTCCCGCAGGCTTTCTGTACTGACGCGATATTGCTGGGCGATGGTCGATAATGTCTCGCCCCGCGAGATGGTATGTTGGCGTGTGATAATATGTTTATTTGCAGCCAGCAACGTCCCTTCCGGGGCGAAATCCCCGAAATAACCTCGCAGTCCCTCCAGGATGGATCTGGCCATCTTGTCCTGATGTGCGGGGTTGGCAAGATTCTTCTCCTCCGCGGGATTGGATATGTAGGCAGTCTCAATCAGGATGGAGGGGATATCGGGCGATTTCAGCACGGCAAAGCCGGCCGACTGGACATTCTGCTTATGCACCTTGCCCAACCCCTTCAGTCCCTGCAGGACACGCTCGGCAACATCGATGCTCGCCTCGAGACTGGCGGTCTGGGACAGGTCCAGAAGCACCGACGCCAGGACATCGTCCTTATCATCGAGGCTGACGCCGCCGATCAGATCGGATGCGTTTTCCGACTCTGCCAGCCAGCGCGCCGCCGCACTGCTGGCCCCTTTATTCGACAGGATATAGACCGATGATCCGCGTACATCGGGATTCCTGAAGGCATCCGCATGCAGGGAGATAAACAGATCGGCCTTGTGTTCACGGGCGATACTGATGCGTTTGCGCAGGCGCAGAAAATAATCCCCCTCGCGCACCATGATGGCATGCATGCCACGTTCCTGGTTAATCTTGGCGACCAGTTTTTTCGCCACCGAGAACACAACATCCTTCTCAAAGACCCCGCTCGGGCCACGCGCACCGGGGTCATCACCACCATGACCGGCGTCAACGGCAATGACGACATCCCGTGGCCGGTTGGAAGGTGTCTCCTGTTCATCCAGTTTTACCTCGGTCTGACCGTTCATATCTGGATTAAACAGATCCACGACCAGTCGATGTCCATATTGTTTGTTCGGTTGCAGCAGGAAACTCTTGTAACTGACAAATTTTTTCAGATCCAGCACGATGCGCAGATCCTGTGGGGTGCGCTTCGAGCTGCGCACATACTGCAGAAATTTATCGCTGCCAAACGGTTGTACGACTTCCCCTTTCAGCTCCGTGTTATCCAGGTCAATGACGGCGCGATAGGGGTCAGGCAACAGGGAAAGGCGATGCGTTACCGGGGCGGACACATCCAGCACAACACGGGTGCTGTCCGGTGCCGCCCAGATGCGGATATTTTCTACCTGTACGGGCCCGGCCCAGACACCAAGCGAAACCCAGACAAGCGATAAAAGTGAGATCAAACGCATAACCAGAAACCCAGATTTTTCAGATCGTTTCCTTTATTTATTAGCTGTTATTCACATAATTTCAAGTTTTTTTTAGAAAATCAATATAGGATCCTGTTTTTATGAATAAAAATATAGATAAAAACAACCTGAAAGACAAGCCTTCGGAGGGTTTACCAATGCGGATGACAGGGTTTTATCGCGGAACAAAACCCCGTGCATAAGCGCGGGGGGGGACGCGATGCCCGCACGGTATCGTGCGGGCCACGTGTGAGGCCGGATGCGGCTTTGCCGACAACTGGCCGAGCACAGTGTATCCCGGCGTAGCCGGGATGATTCCCTGTGCGTAAGCACAGGGAGATTCAACAGGCCAGTGACAATGACGATTGCATCAGCTTGCCCCTTTCACTCAGGGCGGTCACATCGACGAGCCGGGCAGTCCCGGCGTGGATGATATGGACACATATATCCGGACGCGAAAACAGGACACCGGCATTTTCAGGCCATTCCACCAGGCAGGTGCTTGCCCCATCCAGATAATCACGGAACCCGATCGCTTCTAGTTCGCCGGGCTCGTGCAGACGATACAGATCAAAATGGTAGATTGTCCCCTGGCTCAGATAATACGGTTCCACCAGGGTATAGGTTGGACTCTTGACAATGCCGGCATAACCCAGCCCCCGGAGGAAACCACGTACCAGTGTCGTCTTGCCGGTGCCAAGTTCGCCCTGCAGATTGATCTGTGCACCAAATGGATTGCATCGGGCCAGGCCGCAGCCGAGGACTTCCATCGCCGCCGCGTCCCTGATATGGAGGCTCATTACGGGATCGGATTGGCGAGACGGCGCAGATAAGGCATCAAATCACCGGCCAGCAGACCGCGTTCACCTGCCTGCGCTGCCTCATCGGCGGCCGCTGCATGCAGACACACACCCGCACGAGCGGCATCACCCGGGGCAAGCCCCTGTGCCAGCAAACCGGCAATGACCCCGGTAAGGACATCACCCATCCCACCGGAGGCCATACCCGGATTCCCCGCAGCACAGACGGCGTGATGACCTGTAGCATCCACCACCACCGTGCCATTCCCCTTGAGTACCACAACGCCACCATAACGCTGCTGAATGGCACTTGCGGCGGCAAACCGGTCCACCTGGATCATGGCGATAGTACAACCCAGCAGGCGCGCCGCCTCGCCGGGATGGGGCGTCAGTATCCAGTTTGTCGACGCTACCGGATCCAGGGCCAGCAGGTTCAGGGCATCGGCATCCACCACCAGCGGCCGATCCGACTCCAGCACCTTCGCGAACAACGCCTGTGCCCACGGTGACTGCCCAAGCCCGGGACCAATTGCCAGCACACTGGTGCGCCTGAGCAGTGGCGATAACTGGTCCGGCCTTTCCACGCCATGGGACATGATCTCGGGACGGGAAAGACTGATTACCGGGGCATGACTCGCCCTGGTCGCCAGGCTGACCAGTCCGGCACCCACCCGTGCCGCGGCCTCACCGGCCATCCTGACTGCACCGGCATAGCCATGATCACCACCGATGACAAGGACATGGCCGAAATCGCCTTTGTGCGCGCTGCGCTGCCGGGGGGAGAGCAGGTGCGCCATACCCTGCATATCGATACGTACGGCAACGGGTTCCATGCCTGACCAGACCGCCTCCGGCAGCTCCAGATCACAAAATACGATGGCGCCGGTATGATCCCCGCCCGCACCCGTCAACAGACCCTGCTTCATACCAATAAACGTTACGGTCACATCGGCCCGGACGGCCGCCCCCATGACCCGGCCGGAATCGGCGTTCAGGCCGGAGGGGATATCGATGGATAACACGGGGACGCTCGCCGCATTGATGTGATTGATGATATCCCGCCAGTCATCTCGTACCTCACGATCCAGGCCGGTGCCAAGCAGGGCATCCACCAGTACATCCGTACCTGCCAGCTTTACCGGGTCAAATACCCCGGCTTCAAGCCCGGCTTTCCGCAGTCGGTCAGCGGCAGTACGGGCATCCCCGTGCAACGATGTGGCATCGCCTGCCTGTAACACCGTGACCTCCCGCTTGTCGTCATGCGCGAGTCTGGCCAGGATGTAACCATCACCGCCATTGTTTCCGGTCCCGCATAAAACCGTAATCCGCCTTGCCTCCGGCCAGTGCACACGCAATGTTGCATAGGCAGCCTCACCGGCACGTTCCATCAGTGTGATCCCTGGGATACCGAAGCCTTCGATGGCGATCCGATCCAGCTCGCGCACCTGTGCGGCCCGGTACAGGCGATTGGCCACTCCGGATGCAGGATGGAATACCATCAGGCGCGGGACTCCGCCGCAGGGCGCTGGATGAGTCTGAGAGGTTGCGGGTTCATCGAAATTGTCTGGCGCATCACTGACAATTGAAAAATCTTTCCCGATAATGCCTGAGCTCATCGATTGAATCCAGGACATCGGCCAGCGCCATATGGCTGGATTCTTTCGAGAACTTGTCCCGGTCCGGGGTCCAGCGTGCCATCAGCTCCTTGATGGTACTGACATCAATGTTACGGTAGTGAAAATATTGCTCAAGTTCCGGCATGAAACGATGCAGGAAGCGCCGATCCTGGCAGATGCTGTTTCCACACATGGGTGAGCGCCCGGGGGGAACGTACTTCTGCACGAAATCCAGCGTCAGGCGTTCTGCATCCCGTTCCCTGTAATTACTCTTGCGGACATGGGCAACGAGACCGGACTGATTATGCTGCCTGGTATTCCACGCATCCATACCCGCCAGGATCGAATCATCCTGATAAATTGCGATCACCGGGCCTGTTTCGAGGATATTCAATTGACCATCGGTGATAACCGTGGCAATTTCAATGATATAATCAAGATCAGTATCCAGACCGGTCATCTCGAGATCGATCCAGATCAGATTGTCGGGTGATTGAGTCATGTATATTTCACAGCTATGAACCTGATAGCCTTCATTCTAACCATTTTTTGCCGTGTCTTGACACTGTTAACGATGACACAGCGTAAAACGGGCAACCATAATTGATGTTACAGGGACCATGAATCTGTTCAGCTACTTGTTTATCACCGCAATTCTTTCGGGTATCTGCCTGCAATGGTGGCTCAGCGTCCGGCATATCGCACACATCCGATCACATCGTGACCTGGTGCCCGTGGCCTTCACCGGCAAGATACCCATTGAGGCGCATCAGAAGGCGGCAGATTATACGCAGGCAAAGGTCAGGACCAATCTGTTTGAACTTATTCTCGTATCTGCCTTCCTGTTGCTATGGACACTGGGGGGGGCACTGCAACTGGTGGATGAGGTCTGGCGTTCCCTTGCCCTGCCAGGGATCTGGATCGGCGTGGGCTTTATTTTCAGCGTTTATGCGATCATGTCCCTGCTGGACCTGCCGATGAGCGCCTACCGTACCTTCCATCTTGAACAACGTTTTGGTTTCAACAAGACCACCTTGAAGACCTTTGTAATCGATCTGTTGAAAAATGCCTTGCTGATAATGATGATTGGCACACCTTTGTTAGCCCTTGTGCTCTGGCTGATGGAAAATTCCGGCACCGGGTGGTGGATCTGGGTCTGGTTCACCTGGCTCGGCTTCAGCCTGTTCATGATGTGGGCCTATCCTGCCTTCATTGCGCCGCTGTTCAATAAATTCCGGCCCCTGGAAAATGAAGATTTACGGAAACGGATAGTTGACCTGCTTTCACGTAACGGTTTTAAAAGCAGCGGCATATTTGTCATGGACGGTTCATCCCGATCCACCCACGGCAATGCCTACTTTGCCGGCCTTGGCAAAAACAAGCGTATCGTGTTCTTTGACACCTTGATGACTGAACTCAGCAACGATGAAATCGAGGCCGTGCTTGCGCATGAGCTTGGCCATTTCAAATGCAACCATATCGTCAAACGCCTTACTATTCTGGGCCTGGTCTTTTTCGCCGGTCTTGCCCTGCTCGGCTGGCTGATCGGGATGCCCTGGTTCTACCATGGACTGGGTGTTGAAAAAGACTCCGCCTATATGGCTCTGATGCTTTTTGTGATGGCCTCACCTGCATTCACATTTTTCCTGCAACCGGTATTTTCCTCTATCTCGCGCC
>MGXK01000009.1:3895-4440 GCA_001802375.1 Gammaproteobacteria bacterium RBG_16_51_14 | reverse complement strand
GATCACGGCGCTGGTCAGCCTGTACCGGGAAAATGCGAACACACTGACACCGGATCCCCTGTATTCGGCATTCCATGACTCCCATCCACCGGCACCGATCCGGATCGCGCATCTGTCGGCAGGTACCCAGTAATCAGACAAGGAAGAAATTACCCTGGTGACATAATCATGAAAATCTATACCTATTCCGAGGCCAGGGAAAAGCTGGCAACAATACTTGAAGAATCCAAGACCGAAGAAGTAGTCATCAAACGTCGAAAAGGCGATACATACGTCATCGTTCCCCAGCCGCAGCGTCGTCGCTCGCCCTTCGATGTTGCAGGACTAGGCAAGGGGATTAGTAGAAAGGAAATAGTAGACGTAATTCGTGAATCCAGAGAAAGGGCATAACGAGTCGTTCCACCGGATCGCTAACGCTTCCGGTGAACCCTTTGTTTGCTCCCAAGAGAGAAACCTATGGCATCCTTTGTCCTTAGTCCATTGGTCAAATGACGAATGACTACTGACCAATGACAAATAACAACTGACATGACCATTTCAAGTTC
>MGXK01000009.1:0-3876 GCA_001802375.1 Gammaproteobacteria bacterium RBG_16_51_14 | reverse complement strand
TCCACCTTATATCGTGCCGAGCAGGTGAATGATTTGAAGCTGATTGGAACAGGGATGTTCCAATGAGCGCAACCAGGACAGGGCAAGGATTGTTCCCGACAATCCTATTGCATTTCCTCCTTCCCTGGAGGTCACGTCCTGTTTGCGCGACCTTCAAAAATCATGAACATGCGAGGGTATCTGCAAGACACGATATCGGGGAAAAGGCTTTTTTGGTCACTTTTTTCCAGAAAAAAGTGACTCGCCGTACGAGGCGAAATCGATTTCACCAGCTCAGCAGAAATGCGGTGGATTCTACTCCAGGATGCTGGGTTTCATTTCATTCAGCCCACCCTGCGCGAGTTGTCACTCGTCAATTGACGAATGACAACTGACCAATGACAAATAACATGGGAAGTGATAATGAAATCAGCAACAAGGGCGTATAGGATATTACGATGTCTCTGGTGTATTCCTGGGCAACAAGTTGATTTACGGTGGATTATTGAATCATGTCCTGTTATCACCTATATAATATTATCAAGCAACATGCACTATAAACATAGTTATGCGTAGCCCAATGACCTGGATATGGCCATGAAATTTGAGTGGGATCCGCGCAAAGCCGAGATCAATCTTCGAAAACACGGTGTATCATTCGACGAAGCAGGCACCGTATTTCTGGACCGTCTCGCGCTTTCGGGTCCTGATCCCGATCACTTGGTCGGTGAATCACGGTACATTACTTTTGGGATGTCGCGTTTGGGGCGGTTGCTTGCTGTTTCGCATACGTACCGGCCCGGCGCGATTCGAATCATCAATGCCCGCCGTGTAAAGCGCGGCGAAAGGAAAATATATGAGGAAAACTAAAGACGAGATGCGTTCAGAGTACAAGCGGTCGGATTTTGCAAAGCTGGAAAGAGGAAAGTTCTATGCGGAAGTGGCTGCAGGAACTTCCGTCGCCTTATTGGAGCCAGCGATCGCCAAGGCATTTCCAACTTCTAAAGCAGTTAATGAAGCCCTTGCCGGCTTACTCGTTCTCACCGAAAAAACATCACGCATAACACGTGGTTCAACGCGGACGCGCGCAAAAGCGGCGCGCACCGGTTAGCTCGGCGTTATGTTTCACGAAAACTGGAGGCGTAACACAATGAGCACTAAAGAGTTATTGGACGAAGCAATGAAACTAAAACCAGAGGAACGGTTTAGCTTGGTTGAGGGCTTGATAAAGAGCCTTGATGAACCTGACAAGAAGCTGGATGAGATCTGGGCAGAGGAATCAGAGAAGAGGCTCGAAGCATATCGTGAAGGAAGGCTTGAAGGGATCCCGATGGAGGAAATATTTAAGGCAGAATGATGCGCATCATATTCACCAGTATTGCGAGGCAGGAGCTGGAAGACGCAGTCCGTTACTATGAACTCGAATATTCAGGACTTGGGAAAAGATTAAAAGAGGAAGTGAGAAAGGCCGCGTTACGAATTGCTGCGTATCCTCAAGTAGTGACAACTGCCACTTTATTGACGTCTTGACGTCATAATGTCATGGAGCTATCCTGCTTCCCATGAACAATACACAAAAACGATCTACCGTCTATTTCGACCCGGTAATTCACAGGGCGCTGCGTTTGAAGGCGGCGGAAACAGACAGGTCTCTGTCGGAGATAGTCAACGAAGCCGTCAGGCTCAGTCTGGCTGAGGATGCAGAAGACCTGGCTGCGTTCAAGGAGCGTGCCAGGGAACCGAACCTCGCCTTCGAGGATGTCTTGAAGGATTTAAAACGCAGTGGAACGATATAGGGTTTTGATCAAACCCTCGGCCGTAAAGGAAATAGAGGCCATCTCGCGGAAGAAAGATCGCCAGCACATCGCACAAAAAATCAAACAACTCTCCGGCAATCCGCGGCCTCCCGGTTGCCAGAAACTGTCCGGACAAGACCGATACCGGATACGGCATGGACAGTACCGGATTGTATACAGCATCGAAGACAGGGAACTGATCGTCTACGTTGTCAAGGCAGGTCATCGGAAAGATGTTTATCGCTAGGTCATATCCCGCTTCACGAATCAGCAGTGGTGTTGTAGATTCGGCTCTATGCGCCAGTGAATCCGGAATTCATTTTATTCAGCCCAATCAGTGCGAGTTGTCACTGGTCAATTGACTAATGACTACGGACCAGTGACCAATAATATGACCCCGTACCTCCTGCGCACTGGCGAGAACCGCGGTGCAGATTGAACTAATCACGCACTGGCACCATCTGCCTGTGCCAGAGGTGCTTACGGGGTTAGTTCGGGGTCAGAGTAAAAACTCCAATACAAGTATTGCCCAATTCCCAGAACCTGAACTGGCAATAGTTATTACTCTGACCCCGAACTAAAACCCGAAGGGGTATCGGACAACGACAAGTGGATTAATGTCGACGAGTACATCAAGATTTTTGAGCGAAGAAAACTTCGTTTAAATGGAACACCTTACGAAAAAGATACGGGAAGAGAAGAAGAACTGATAAACGCCATAATTACAAATGCAGGGATTCTATGTGACTTGGGGCTTCTCGAAAGGAACCGCGGTATAAATCCACCGCGACTAGAGTACCGAGTTACACAAAAAGGACGAAAGTTCGATCAGCTTCGAGGCACAAAATTCGGTGAGTTTCGTCGGAAGTTCTTTTTCTTCAGACATGCAGTATTTCAAAGACTGAAGAAATACAAAGGAGTCATAACTGTCGCTGCATTTCTAATGGCTGTTCTAAATGCAGCAAAGTTTTACTCGTTGGCACTGACATGGGTCTCTGATGCGTGGGTTTTCATAACATCGGTTGTCATATTTCTTGGTGCAATTATCTATGCACTTGTTGCCAGCAATTGAAAGCCCTAGCGAGTATATGGGGTCAGGTCTTCGGCTCTGGCTTCCTGCTTCGCCCTACTGCTTACGTCCATGTAAGCATGCATTGACACATTGATGCTGGTTGTGCTGTGGTTACTAAAAGTTGATCAGGGCAAAATTAACCAAACCATGGCAGTTTTTATTCTGACCCAGAACCTCTTGTCACCTGGTTATACTGCTAACTTGACATACTAAATATAATATATATACTTTATATGGTATGTGGCTTATCTATGAACACCGTCGCGTTTCCAGGCAACTAGGTTTGATTCCCGATGAAATACTAAAGAGATATGAAAAATGGAAAGATATCGTCACTGTCTCCGGCCCACATGGGTTACGCTTGATTAAAGGGTTTCGTGATGAATCTCTTCTGGGAGAATGGAAAGGTTGCCGGTCATCACGACTAAGTTCGAAATATAGGGTTATTTATAAAATCGTACGAGATCAAATACTTGTACAGGTTGTGAATTTAACTGCTCATGATTACCGGATGAAATGATATGAAAGAGTATAGAGTTGCGAAAAAACAGATAGATGTTTCGGTTGGCGAATCAGTTCGCATCATTCGCGAATTACAAGAGATGAGCCAGAATGATTTATCGAAAGCAACGGGTATTCCTCAATCGACTATTTCCGCAATTGAGAATGATCGAGTGAACCTGGGTGTGGAACGTGCTAAGCAGCTTGCCAGAACGCTTAAGTGCCACCCTGCGGTATTGGTATTTCCCGGATGGGACATTTCACATGAGTACGCAGCATAACCAGCGCTATTCGGGGTCTGGTCTTCGGCTCTGGCTTCCTGCTTCGCCCTATTGCTTACGTCCATGTAAGCATGCATTGACGCAATGATGCTGGTTGTATCATGGCTACAAAAAGTCAGGGATCAGTGGCAGTACAAAATTAATCAAAATTTTTGGCAGTTTTTACCCTGGCCCTGAACTACGCCGCTGCGTTATACATCGATGAAATCGGAGACGATATGGGACAGGATTATGTGATCAAAAGAAG
>MGXK01000008.1 GCA_001802375.1 Gammaproteobacteria bacterium RBG_16_51_14 | reverse complement strand
GACTGCAAGATCGACGGCATCGGCGCGATGCAATTGAAAACCGAGTTCGTGAAGAAAGCTTGATGGGGTTCTGATATGGGTGGCTGGGGTTGTCCGCACGAGGTCGACGGCAAATGCCAGAAAGTGAATGACCTGCCCTGCGATCCGGCGATGAAGGGCTGCGTGCTGTTCGGCCGTTTCGTCTGGGGGGATCAGAGCAAGAACCGTCCCGCCGGGGGGTGGGGCGGCAATGAGCCGGAACCGCCCCCGGAAGAAAATAATCACCCTCAAGAGCCATCCGAAAAAGATTGATGACCCTCCCGGCAAGATGGGGTGGATGAGCAATAGGTGTGCTTAATTGTTATATCAATCATAAGGTTGTCAGTATTCGCTATCTCGCGGTGTACACAATCAGGTGTGCCAGTCAGATTTACGATTTACTCAGCCAATTTACTCAGCCAGATTTACTCGGCCAGCAACAACTGCTACCATTAGCGACCATCAATTGACAAAGTAAATGCAATGATCGAAGTCGAAAATCTAACCAAGGAATACGGTGAATTCCGCGCTGTTGATAACATCAGCTTTACTGTTGAAAAAGGTGAAATCCTGGGTTTTCTCGGGCCTAATGGGGCGGGAAAAACTACGGTAATGCGCATTTTGACCTGTTTTTTCCCTCCCACAAAAGGGAAGGTCATGGTGGCTGGCTATAACTGTTTTGAGGATTCTTTAAACGTACGCAAAAGAATTGGTTATCTCCCGCAGAGAGTCCCTCTTTATGAAGACATGAAGGTGGATGACTACCTTCGTTTTGTGGCGGCCATCAAGGGAACGCCTGCCAAGGAGGTCAAGCGAAAAGCTGCCAAGGTCATGGATGACTGTGGTCTCAGCGACGTTTCACACAAGTTGATCAGCACGATTTCCGGGGGATACCGGCAAAGAGTCGGTATTGCCCAGGCATTGGTCAATGACCCGGAAGTTTTGATCCTCGACGAGCCTACGGTAGGGCTTGATCCAAAACAGATCAAGGAGATCAGAACGCTGATCAAGGAATTGGCAGGCAGGCACACCGTTATTCTCAGCACTCATATTCTCCCGGAAGTCAGCATCCTCTGCGGTCGGGTAATCATTATCAACCAGGGTAAAGTAGTGGCAGAAGACCGGCCGGAAAATCTGAGGTCTGAAAGCGCGCAGCGAATGTTGTTGCGCATCAACGGTAATGCGCCGCTGATCGAACAGGAGCTTTCCCGTGTGGGTGGCATTAAAGGGGTCGAAAGAGAGCCGGCGTCGGGTGATACCCACGGATTTGTTGTCGTGTTTGACGATGAAAAACGGGGAAGACAAGGCATCCAGGCGATGATTGAAAAAAACAAATTTGAGCTGGTGGAAATGCGCCTTCTGGAAGTGAGCCTGGAAGATATTTTCATCAAGTTGGTCACCAAGGAGGAGGCATGAATATCAGGAACGTCAGCCTTATCCTCAACCGGGAACTGAAATCCTATTTCAGCTCGCTTACCGTTTATATAGTCATCATCATGTTTTTGCTGATGACGGGTTATTTTTTCTATAACCTGGTCGCCACCTTTTCGATTGTCAGTTTTCAAGCGCAGTCCGACCCCATGTTGGCCAAGCAATACCAGCTGTTAAATATCAATGAGACGGTGATCAGGCCGCTGTTCGGAACGATTGGTATTATTTTGTTGCTGATGACACCGCTCTTGACCATGAGACTCCTGGCCGAAGAGAAAAAGACCGGCACGATCGAGCTGCTTCTGACCTTCCCGGTCGATGATGTTGACGTGGTGCTGGGCAAATATCTGGCCTGCCTCGCTGTCGTATTGACCATGATATTACTGACGGTGACCTACCCTGTTCTTCTGGTCGCTTTTGGCGAGCCGGAAGTGGTGCCCATTGTGACGGGTTATTTGGGCCTTGTCCTGTTGGGTGCCGCCGCTATCTCCCTGGGGATTTTTACTTCGTCGTTGACGGAGAATCAGATTGTCTCCGCTTCGCTGTCCTTTGCCATGCTGTTCTTTTTCTGGTTTTTAGGCTATTCCGTCCAGCTGGTATCCGCCGGGCTGGGTCAATTTCTCGGCTATCTTTCGATTAACGAGCATATAGAAAGCATGTCGAAGGGGGTCGTGGATTCGACGGACATCATTTACTACCTTTGTTTCATCGCGCTATTCCTGTTCCTTACTCTCAGAAGTTTAGAAGCGAAGAGGTGGAGATAATGAAGGCTAAAGGATTGTTCGCGCCATTGGGCCTGCTGTCCATTTTTCTGATGGCGGCGGGGGGGCTTGTTTATGCGATTACCGGCGAAATGGACAGCCTGCCATTGGCGCTGATTTGGATAGGGCTGCTGGCATTGCTGCTGTTTTTCTATATTTATTTTCGGGAAATCAGGGAATTCATCACCAAGCGTTCCACCAAATACGCCTTTAATACGGCGATTATGAGCATGGTGTTTTTGGTGATCATCGGGCTGATCGCGGGCATGTCGATCAAATACAAGGTGAGGGTCGATTTGACGCAGGACAGCAGGTATACCCTCTCGCCCCATACGGTCAAGATATTAAAATCCCTCAAAGAGGATGTTGATGCCATCGCCTTCTATCGCAGCGATGAAAGGACGAGGCAGGCGATGTCCGACCTGCTGGGCGAATATGCCTACCATTCATCCAAATTCAGCTTCCGCTTTGTAGACCCGGACCGGGATCCGATAGAAACAGCGAAGCATGATATTACGTCCTACCGGACTACCATATTGAAGTATGGCGACAAGAAAGAAATTGTCGGTACCGAATCTGAAAACAAGCTCACCAATTCCCTGCTTAAGTTGATCAGTAAAGAAATCAAAGTTTTTTACTTTGTCACCGGGCACGGCGAGAAGCGTATCGATAACCAGGAAGAAAATGGTTATTCGTATGTCAAGGAGGCGATCGAGAGGGAGAATCATCAGGTGCGCGACCTGCTGTTAATCGACACGGAAAAAGTGCCTGAGGATGCTGCCGTGTTGGTGGTGAGTGGCCCCGAAACGGATTACTTGCAAGCCGAGTTGGACAAGATAACGGCATTCGTCAAAAAAGGCGGGCGGGCACTCTTCATGGTTGATCCCAGCGGCGGGTTACCCAAGCTCACAAGCTACCTGGCTGGCTTCGGCTTCGAGCTCACGAACGATCTCATTTTCGATAAAATGAGCCAGGTTTCCGGTAGCAATATCGCGATACCCGTAGCGGTGCAATATGACAAGAATCATCCCGTCACCCGTGAATTTGAACAGTTCACTTTCTTCCCGTTTGCCCGTTCTGTCCATATAAAAGAAGATCCCGCCAAGGGAAGTTTCGATATCGCCAAAACCAGCGATAAGAGCTGGACAGTGACCAGCGATCTCAGGGCGCTTACCAGGGAAGATGAAACATTTGATGCCGACAAGCATAAGCGCGGCCCCATCAGTGTGGTGGCAGTCACCGCAGTGGAGGTTAACCTCGGCGACAATAAATCCGGGAGTAATAAAGCCGGGGACAGTAAAGCCGGGGACAGCGAGGAAGTGCCGGACAGCCTTAAAACCTGGGGGAAAATCCTGGTTACCGGGGATTCTGATTTTGCGAGCAATAAATTCATGAAGGCAGGCAATAAGGATTTTCTCCTGAACATGCTTAACTGGCTGGCAGAGGAGAATATTTTGATCTCGGTAAGGAAAAAAGAACCGGGGCTGACCCCTCTTCTGCTGACCGCTGTTCAGGGCAAAATTATTTTCTGGCTTTCTGTGGTAATTGTGCCCTCACTGCTGTTGGTGACGGGACTTGGCGTAACCGCCAGAAGAAGGCGGGGCGTGTGAATTTTACTAAAAAGACGCTTTTCTGGTTTATCGTGCTGATCGTGCTGGGCGGCGCGTTCTTTTTCTTCGACAAGAAAGAGGAGGCGGTCAAGCAGTTAAAAGAAGAAAAACTAAAACTTCTCCCCACTGCCGTGAAGGACATCTCGGAATTCTGGGTAAGCAACATTAAAGAAAACAGCCAGATCAAGGGGGTGCGCGAGAAAGACGGGTGGCAATTAGTGCAGCCACTAAACGCAAAAGGGGATGTTAAGGCGATAGAAAAGCTATTGACGAACGTCGTCACATCCAGAAAGGATGCGGTGTTGTTTGAAAAGGTCGAGCACGCCAAGTTAGTCGAGCTGGGCTTGGGCGACCCCGAGGTTGAAATGGGTTTGAAGTCTGCGAGTGGGGAAACTGTTATTGTTTTCGGAGAAAGAGGGCCTACCAACAACATGGCCTACGTCATGTTCAAGGGGAGGCCGGAGGTGTACCGCGTACATTCGGATCTCAAGAAAGAAGTGAGCCAAGACTCTTATGCCTTGCGGGACAAGACCATTCTGGACTTCGATCCAACCAAATTGAGGCGGCTCGAAATAATTAAGAAGGGTATGCGCAGAGTGGTCATCGAGCAGAACCAGTCAAAATGGAACATGCTCGAACCCGAAACAGGGATAGCCTCCATGGCAAAGGTGCTGGAATACCTGTATGCCATAAAAAATGCGGAAATAAAGGCCTTCGCAGATGAAAATCCGACCGATCTTGCCCCTTATGGCCTCTCTTCACCGATGCTGCAGTTGACGATCTATCAAGAGCAAAAAGAGAAGCCATATATACTCACTATTGGCGACAAGGATCGGGCGAAAAGAGGTTATTTTGCCAAGGTGGATCTGGCGAAAAAAGTATTTGATGTTGAAGAGGGGCTGGTCGATACCCTCATATTGAACATGAATCAATTGCTGGAGGCAGATGCGGCTAAGTGAGTTGGAGCCTTGCAAAAATAATCAGGCTCCAGGCGATCCGTATTGCCAATGAGAAATTGGCATGGCCGGTTGATCCTGTCAAAAGCAGTTTAGATTCGTAGCCCGGATGCAGCGATAGCGGAATCCGGGGGGCATCGTATCCATCCTCAGATAGCTTTGCATAGCCATCTGACTAGGCCGTCAAAAAACAACGGCAAAGTCATTGGTTAACACTGCGTTTCCCTTCGACTTTGCTCAGGACAGGCATCCGGGCTTGTTGGGTTACGGCTTGCCCAGCTTAGGGTTTTATAAGCCGATGGATCCACTTTTTTAATGGAACTAACTGAAACAATTCTCCTATGAATACACCGCATAATAAAATCAGCCTTGTGGTCATTGCGCTCATGGCGATGTCGTTGTTTTCCGGCTGTTCAGACAATAAAGAGGCCAAGACGCCGACGAAGGTAGTCAAAGAAGAAAGACCCTTGATCATAGGCATTGTCGGACCCGAGACGGGTGATGAGGCGAGCTTCGGATTGAGTGTGGTGGAAGGCGCTTTGGCGGCGGCCAAGCGATTCAATGCACAGGGCGGCATCGGGGGCAAAGAAATCAAAGTGATTCACTTTGATGATAAAAACAATATAGGGATGACCAATGAGGCTGTGAAGAATCTGATCAGTCAGAACGTGATAGCAATCTTGGCGGCGCCTACAGGCTCATCCACTTTTTCGCCGGTTCATCTGGTTAATGAATCAAAGACGATATTCATCTCCATCGGCTCGAGGCGGAAACTAAAAGGAACCGGCATGTATGTGTTTCGCACCGCCGTGCCCGATGAAATAGCAACAGAGGATTTAATCAAACACGCAGTCACCGAGTTGGGATATGTTAATTACGCATTGGTTACATCTTCTACCAATGAGTTTTCCCTGGATTTAACTTCGATGTTCATGAAGGCGCTCGACAAATATCACGGCGTGGTAAAAATACGTGCAGACACCTATGATTCCTTTACGGGAGGTCAAAATATGGATGCCGTTATCAGTGCGATAAAGAAAAGCCCTGACCCCTTGCACGGGGTGATCTTTACGGGAGACGCCAGCGAAGCTGTGCTGCTTGCGCAAGGGCTGAAAAAAGCGGGCTTGACCATGCCCATCCTTGGCGGCGAGGATCTTTTCTCGGAAGAATATTTGCAGGGTGGCGATGCCGTAAACGAAACGCTTCTGTATACAACTTTTTCCGCCGACAGCCAGTCTGCCAAGGTGGGCGAGTTTTTAACGGACATTGGAAAAGCCAACCCCGACCGGTTTGCCGCTTTGGCCTATGACACTTTCATGCTGGTTGCGGAAGCGATCAAGGAAGCGGGCACGACCGATACCGCCATGGTCAGGGAAACGATGATCAGCCGGAAAGATTGTATCGGCGTAACAGGAAAAACAAGTTTCACCCAGGAAAACCTGCCGATCAAACACCCCATTATTTGCAAAGTAAAGAAAGGCGAAAATGGGGGGAGCACTTTTGTATTAAAGCAATAAACAGAGGATATCTTGCAAATTCGAATAGTTTCCCCGGCAGCTATTGCCGGTCACGGCGCGCGCTTGCAGCACTGGATGCCAGTGCCGATGAAGCACGGCAAGCGTATTGGCGATGAATATTGGGGCATCTCTAGAAATTCAAAGTTCTAAGCAAGACAAGGCGCGGGCAAAAAATTGGGACGCGGAATATGTATGATATGCAAGGAGTAATTTTTTGTGAGCAACGCAGTATTGCAACGAAATTTGGATTTATAGAGATGCCCATTAAGCAATTGCTCGCGGCGGACATGGCGGCCGTGGATCAGGTGATACGCACTTGGTTGCATTCGGAAGTGATGCTGATCAACCAGGTCGGCGCATACATCATTAACAGCGGCGGCAAGCGGCTGCGCCCGGCATTGGTGGTACTGTCTGCCAATGCCTTTGGCTATCAGGGAAGACACCATCACGATCTGGCGGCGGTGGTTGAATTTATCCATACCGCCACCTTGCTGCATGACGATGTGGTGGATGAATCCGCATTGCGCCGAGGGCGCGAGACGGCCAATGCGCTGTTCGGCAATTCCGCCAGCGTGCTGGTCGGCGATTTCCTGTATTCGCGCGCGTTCCAGATGATGGTCGAAGTGGGCGAGATGCGCGTGATGCAAACGCTGGCCGATGCCACCAACACCATCGCCGAGGGCGAGGTGTTGCAACTGCTCAACTGCCATGATGCGGATGTCGATGCCGCCAACTACATGCGCGTGATCCATTGCAAGACCGCCAAGCTGTTCGAAGCGGCGATGCGCCTGGGGGCGATTCTGGGCAAGGCATCTGGCGCGGATGAAGACGCCGCCGCCCGATACGGCATGCACCTCGGCACCGCTTTTCAGCTGATCGACGATGTGCTGGATTACTCTGCCGATGAAGCGCAGACCGGCAAACATCTCGGCGACGACCTCGCCGAAGGCAAGCCTACGCTGCCCCTGATTTACGCCATGCAGCACGGCACGCCGGAACAGGCGGCCATCGTGCGCGGCGCGATCGAACAGGGCGATGTGGAAAAATTTGCCGACGTGTTGGAAATTATTCATGCCACAGGCGCGCTGGATTTCACTCGTCAGCAAGCGATGCGCGAAGCGGAGTCGGCATGTGCGGCCATCGTTTCTCTCGCCGATTCAGCTTGCAAGCAACCTTTGCTGGAACTGGCGCACTTCGCCGCAACGCGGAATTTTTAACCACTTCCTCCCGCTCACCTTTTATCATGGGATCGGCATCTGTTGCCAATGTGCGTGTTTTCATTACCAGCGGCGAAAGTGCTGCATACCAAAGGAGTAAATCTGGAATCATGTAAGCACACCCCACGGAAATTAAGTTGCATCAACAATCCCGCATGCTCGAAATCGCGTTTGACGACGATGCCTGCTACCAGCTGCCGTATGAATTTTTGCGGGTCTCTTCACCGTCGGCTGAGGTGAGGGGGCATGGCGTCGGCCAGGAGACCTTGCAGCTAGGCAAAAAAAACGTTGATATCCTCGAAGTCCTTCCGGTTGGCAATTATGCGATGAAGATCGTATTTGATGATGGGCACGACTCAGGCCTTTATACCTGGGAGTATCTTTACGGTTTGGGGCAACATCAGGCCGAGTTGTGGCAAAACTATCTGGAGCGATTGGCTGCCGCAGGTGGAAGCCGTGAGCCTGGCAGTGAGCCTGGCAGTGAGCCTGAAGTAAAGAAAAGTGGTTGCGGCGGCGGAAGCGGCGGCTGCGGGCACCATTGAGCAGAGGCGTTCAATGTCGTGCCTCTTATTCTTCAATCCCGGCAGGCCGGCCATTGAGTTAAAATGCCCGTGTGGATTGGCTGGCCAGTTTAGAATCCAATCTTTATTTTTATATGATTTCAGGAGTGAATAATGAGTTTTAGCGAAGCCGATGTGCAAGGCGCATTGAAGAATTTGATCGACCCTAACACCAAAAAAGATTTCGGCAGCGGAAAAACCGTAAAGAACATCAAGATCAGCGGCAACGATGTGTCGCTGGATATCGTGCTCGGCTACCCTGCCAAGAGTGTGTGGGACGAGATTCGCGCCATGATCGAAGCGCATCTCAAGGCGGCGTTGCCGGGCAGCGGCAACATCAGCGTCAATGTAACCAGCAAAGTGGTGCAGCACACGGTGCAGCATGGCGCGAAGCTGGTGGATGGCGTGAGGAATATCATCGCGGTAGCGAGCGGCAAGGGCGGCGTGGGCAAGTCCACCACGGCGGTCAATATCGCATTGGCCCTGGCGGCCGAAGGCGCGCGCGTCGGGATGCTGGATGCAGATATCTACGGGCCCTCGCAACCGACCATGCTGGGCATTTCCGGTCAGCCTGCTACGGACGGCGAACATTTCATGACGCCGATGAGCAACTATGGTTTGCAGGCGATGTCCATCGGCTTCCTCATCGCCAGCGATGATACGCCGATGATATGGCGCGGCCCGATGGTGACGCAGGCGCTGGATCAATTGCTGCGCCAGACGCGCTGGGATGACCTGGATTATTTGATCGTTGACTTGCCGCCCGGTACCGGCGATATCCAGCTTTCGCTGGCCCAGCAAGTGCCGCTCACCGGCGCGGTGATTGTGACCACCCCGCAGGACATCGCGCTGATGGATGCGC
>MGXK01000007.1:25822-26099 GCA_001802375.1 Gammaproteobacteria bacterium RBG_16_51_14 | reverse complement strand
TCAGGATGCAGATGAGATTATGATCATGGGAGGGGCGGAGTTATATCGACAGACTATCGACAGGGCTGACCGGATCTATCTCACCGAAGTACATGCAAGCTGTGACGGGGATACCGGCTTTCCGGAATTTGATCGAAATCTGTGGTGTGAAATCAGGCGGGAGGATTTCAGGGCAGATGAGAAGAATGAATTTGATTTCAGTTTTGTGATTCTGGATCGAAAAACAATCTCACTGACGTAACTCTGGACGGAGCAGTTATTGCATTGTTACAGTCAG
>MGXK01000007.1:25014-25764 GCA_001802375.1 Gammaproteobacteria bacterium RBG_16_51_14 | reverse complement strand
AGAACAGAGGCCCTTGCTTTGCCGCCCTTCAAACCTCCTAATCGACCAAGTGCGACCGCAGCCGGGTTCTTTCCATCATCCCGGCTTTGTTCCTCAGCATCACCCGTGCTAAGGTCTACTATCCGTTTGGCAAGCTGGTTAGTGTCTCTCGGTCTTTTAGGGTTGGCCATGCAGACAATGATAGCATAAGCGGTCAAGCATGTTAAAAATCAATCAATTTCAAACTGAGCCACTACCGGAATGATCAGGGATGGATCGCGTTTCTGTAGTAAGGCGAATCTGCTGAACCGGTTACCAGAATCTTCACGAAGCATTGGAGACACTCGCCATTGGTGGTGACGTCATATCGCTGATGATCCTGGTCGGTACCTTGGAGAATCCGCTCACCACCGACATGATGATCGCCGCCTGGTAGGGGATGGATTGCACGAACAGCACGGCGATCCATACCAGGAGATCCGGGGTATCGGTCCCCTGTTTCAGGGCCACCGCAACCGCGGCCAGCCAGAGCGCGACCAGGATGAGTCCCTCTTCGCGGGCCGACATCAGGGCCCGGAACAGGGCATGGGCCTCGGCCATTTTCGGGGTCCGGAAGAAGGGTTTGCTTCTGGTCACGAAGCCCTGCAGGACGGCGAGGGAGATGGTGTGGGAAAGGGAAAGCCCGGCCAGTCCCGAGGCGATGGTCTGGGTGACCGTGGCCCCGACCCGGGTGCGGTAGAGATAGATCATCTTCGCCACCTTGAAAACAAA
>MGXK01000007.1:24700-24824 GCA_001802375.1 Gammaproteobacteria bacterium RBG_16_51_14 | reverse complement strand
AACAGGGCCCCGGCGTGGTGGCGCAGGATCTGGATCGCCCCGTACGCCCAGCGGAAACGTTGTTTCTTGAAATCGATAAAGGTGTCCGGCATCAGTCCCTTGCCGTAGCTCCTGGCGATGTAGG
>MGXK01000007.1:24315-24570 GCA_001802375.1 Gammaproteobacteria bacterium RBG_16_51_14 | reverse complement strand
GGCGTTGCGCTCATTACGGGTCAGCATCCCGATATAAAAGAACCCGCGGTATTCGGCATAACACATGCCTTGAACATGTTATCGACGTCATCGCGATAGTCCTGCGGCGCCTGGACGATGGCGATCTCCGGCCGGGAAAACTGGGGCACCAGGTCCAGCAACCAGTCCGGGGTGACGATATAGTCGCTGTCGATCACCGCCACCACGGTCGCCCCCGGCGCAGTCCTGGCGAGGGCATAGTTGAGGGCGCCAGCC
>MGXK01000007.1:23912-24234 GCA_001802375.1 Gammaproteobacteria bacterium RBG_16_51_14 | reverse complement strand
ACATCGCAGGGTCTTTTGTGTTGTTGTCGATGACGATGACTTCATAATCGGGATAATCGAGCCGGGCCAGGCCATCCAGGGTCTGGATCAGCATGTCCGGAGGTTCGTTGTAGGCAGGGACATGTACAGATACCATGGGTAGTTCCCCGAGGGGCAGCACCAGCGGCGTGAATTGCCGCCGCCACCTGAACACCCAGTTGGCCTCTGCCCATTCATGGGCCTCGGCCAGCAGCACGACCACGACCCCCACCATGCCGATCACCATCAGGATGCCGACCAGGACCGTGGACACGGTGAGATACTGGCGGGAATAGCTGTAAAC
>MGXK01000007.1:23483-23880 GCA_001802375.1 Gammaproteobacteria bacterium RBG_16_51_14 | reverse complement strand
GATGGTGGCCAGGAAACTGCGCCCCCGTTTGCGCAGGGTACTGCTGTCGATCAGGAGCAGGGCGAAGGTAATGATGGCAATCCCCGCCGAGATGCCTGCCAGGAGCCGCCACTCGGGGATTTCGACGATGGGCTGGGTAAATGGGAACTTGGGCTGCCGGTCAACATTATAAACACCCCAGTAGGCGCCGACCGCTCCCTCGGTGACCCTTTTCCAGGGCTGGTCGAAGGCCTCCAGGACGTAATAGATGTATCTTTCCTGTTTTGCCCTGGCGAGAAAACGGCGCAGGAACGTGGCCTCATTGGCCGATGACGCCACCGCCGCCTGACGGGTGCGCCCATTGCTGGGCCAACCCACCTCCGCGATCACCACCGGTTTGTCCGGGAAGGCCGTCTTC
>MGXK01000007.1:23209-23461 GCA_001802375.1 Gammaproteobacteria bacterium RBG_16_51_14 | reverse complement strand
CGCGATCCAGGTGAACGCCTTCCCAGTACGGCAACATGTGGGTACCGATGAAATCAACGTGCCCGGCCAGATCCTGGTGCTTGTACCAGACGTGCCAGGGCTCGGCCGTGCTGACCGGGACGTCGAGTGCTTCCCGCACCCGGTCGAGATAGCCGGACAGCTGTTCAACGGTGAGTTCGCCCCGCAGGATGGCTTCGTTGCCGACGATCACCCGCACCACGTTCCGGTAATTGGTGCGGGCGACCCTGATGA
>MGXK01000007.1:22411-23129 GCA_001802375.1 Gammaproteobacteria bacterium RBG_16_51_14 | reverse complement strand
GATCTCTGCCAGAACAGAATCGACGGAATAGGTGCGGATGGCATTGGTCTTATGTGCCAGCAGCGCCAGGTCGGCGTCGATTTCCTGTACGGTTGGCAGTGCATTGTCAAGGGGGCTCTGGCCTTGCCGCATGGGTGAAAAGGAAAAACCCTGGATGCGGTCCGGCCAGGCCGGTTCCTGCTCGGGCTGGTTCAGCAGCGCCCAGATGCAGAAGGAAAACACGGCAATCGCAATGGTAATCAGGATGTTTACTCGGGTCATGTGGATCTTGTCTTGAGGCCTGGCGGAGTATCAATCGTCAGGACGCTGATTACTTGAAAAAGATAAAAAATTGAGTTGTAAATTCCAGGCACGCTGGATCATACACCATCTCCAAAGGCTGTTAATATTGATTGAGTTGCGCTGCCGGATCATCTGCCATACCTGCGCGGCGCCGACCAAAGGACGTTGTTAGACAGGGAATATCATGGCGTCGCGTCATCCGCGTGCCGATGGAAACCAATGGTCAGGGGATCAAGGTACTCAGCAGCAGGCCGATCACCGCACAGGCAGCGATGACGTGGATCACGTTGCGCCTGTAGCGGAACAGCGCGATGGCGGCCCCCAGCGCGATCAGCGCCGATAGCCAATCAAATGGTCCGGCAAAACCTTGCGGCCACAACACATGATAACCGAAGAACAGGGCCAGATTGAGGACGACGCCGACCACGGCCGCCGT
>MGXK01000007.1:21705-22377 GCA_001802375.1 Gammaproteobacteria bacterium RBG_16_51_14 | reverse complement strand
TTATGAGTCGATTCCACCAGCGGCCCGCCGGCGAGGATAAACAGAAAAGAGGGTAGAAAAGTAAACCAGGTCACAACCAGTGCTGCCAACGCCCCGGCCAGAAACAGACTGTCCGGACCGAACAGAGCCTTGACATAGCCGCCGATGAAGCCGACGAAGGCCACCACCATGATGAGCGGCCCCGGCGTGGTTTCCCCCAGCGCCAGACCGTCGATCATCTGCGCCGGGGTCAGCCAGCCAAAGTGCCCGACCGCGCCCTGATACACATAGGGCAGCACCGCGTAGGCGCCGCCAAAGGTGAGCAGCGCGGCCTTGGTGAAGAACCAGCCCATCTGTGTGAGCGTGCCGTGCCAGCCGCAGGTGGCGGTGAGCAGGGACATTGGGATCAGCCACAGCAGCCCGCCCACCAGGGCAACCCGGGACAGGACAGACCATCGGAAACGCACATGTTCCGGCGTTGGCGTATCGTCGCCGATCAGCACCGGGCCATCGCTCTGGCCGGCCATGCCGTGACCATCAGCCGCCCTGAACTTGTCCGGGGCAATGCGTCCACCGATGTAACCGGTCAGGGCGGCGGCGGCGATGATGGCCGGGAACGGGACATTCAGCGCAAATATCGCCACGAATGAAGCCACAGCAATCGCCCACAGCAGGTTGTTCCTGAGCGTACGT
>MGXK01000007.1:21481-21699 GCA_001802375.1 Gammaproteobacteria bacterium RBG_16_51_14 | reverse complement strand
ATGCGATGGACCGCCTGCACCACGATGGCAGTCACGGCCGGCTTGATCCCGTAGAACAGCCCCGCCACCAGCGGCACGTCATCAAAGGCGATGTAGATCCATGACAACAGGATCAGGATGAACAGGGACGGCAGTACGAACAGCGCCCCGGCGACGATGCCGCCCCAGCTACGGTGCATCAACCAGCCGATGTAGGTGGCGAGCTGCTGCGCCTCCGG
>MGXK01000007.1:15887-21394 GCA_001802375.1 Gammaproteobacteria bacterium RBG_16_51_14 | reverse complement strand
GATGGCGATCTGCCCGGCCGGGCCGCCAAAGCTGATGAAGCCGAGCTTGAGCCAGAACCGGAAGGCCTGCCAGAAACTGACGGCCAGTGGTGCGCCATGACGATGCCCCACTCCGGTAGCAGGGGGAACGGATTGTGCGGGATTCATGCTGTCGGCTCCTCCCTGTCGAAGGCAGCGCTCATAGCCTGATGACCACGTTCAGTCAAGGCGCGAACGACGGTGATGCAGGGAGGCAGGACGCCGGGTGGCCCAGGTGTGGTGAATGTAAAACGGTCCATAGTTGCCTGTGCCCTGCCGGAAATTTATGTATTCATGGGAAGATAGGTTCTGGATAAACTGCCTGCTGAATAAAACTATCCACAGAACCCCCATAGTTTATTCCTTGAACTGTCTTTTTTGCCGGGAGGGTACACTGAAATATTTCCGATCTTCCAGGCGCAGTGCGGTCAATCGATCACCCCAGACACAACCCGTATCCAGGGGGCTGACATTCAGGGCGGTAAAATCCCTGATATTCCCGAGATGCACGGTCGACCAGTGGCCGAAAATGATGTGGCTGTTTTTCGACCTGCGGTTTTCGATCTGGAACCAGGGTTGATACGGGGCGGCCTGTGACCCCGGCGCCCCCTTCTCCTCCAGTGCCAGTTGACCGTTTTCATCGCAATAGCGAAGCCGGGTCAGGCAATTGACGATGAATCGTATCCGGTCAACCCCGTTGAGTTCATCCGTCCACCGGTCCGGTTGATTACCATACATTTGCCGGAGGAATTGATGATATTCATCCCCGGACAAAATCCCCTCTGCCTCCTTTGCCAGCAGGGATGCCTGCTGGATCGTCCACTGCGGCGGCAGGCCGGCATGGAGGATGATGCATTGACAATCATCATCCCTGATAAAAAGCGGCTGGCGACGTAACCATGACAGCAATTCTTCCCGGTCCGGCGCGTCTAGGATCCGGTCCAGGGTGTCCTTTTTACGGACGCCGGCATGACCCGCTGCAACGGCAAGCAGGTGCAGGTCGTGATTGCCGAGTACCGTTGTGGCCGCGGGGCCAAGCTGTCTGACAAAACGCAGGATTTCGAGTGATTGCGGACCGCGATTGACAAGATCGCCAATGAACACAAGGCGATCTTGAGCCGGATCGAAATGAATCTGATCCAGGAGCGTCAGTAATTCCTGGTAACAACCTTGCAGATCACCGACGGCATAGGTCGCCATCAGAAAATCAGGGTGATGGTGTTTTGTCCGGAAACCGGGGCAGCGGTATTCATGGCGGTTCTTGTATGAAATTGATCACGCAACAAAACCCTGTGCGCAGGCGCAAGGGGATTCAACAGTGCACAATCCACGGCTGTCATGCCGCAAGCTGTCCGATAGTCTGCTGCACTGATCATCAATGCAGTGTGTGCGGGGTCGACAGATTGAATGCAGGTATGGTTGCTTCAAACACGACCCCGTCGTCGGCCATCATCAGGTAACTGCCTTCCATGCAGCCAACCGGGGTTTCTATCATTGCCGCACTACTGTAACGGTAGGATTTCCCCGGGAGCAGATGGGGTTGTTCCCCGACGACGCCCTCGCCACGAACCTCCTGGACCTTGCCATTGGCATCCGTGATGACCCAGTGCCGGCTGCGCAGGGCCGCCGCGATCGAGCCATTGTTGGTAATGGTAATGGTATAGGCAAATACGTAACGGTTCTCATCCGGAAGTGATTGCTCCCGGACATAGGTGACCTCTGCCCGTACCCTGATATCGTAATTCTGCCTCTCCGTCATACTATGCAATTTGACCTTAATCGGCCATGGGGTGCAAGTGGGACCGGGCAATGCGGATGTTCAGGACGGGGCGATGGTATTTTTATCAAGGCGGCGATAGGTGATGGCTTCTCCCAGATGCGGGAGTTCGATCTGTTCACTGTTCGCCAGATCAGCAATCGTCCGCGCAACCTTCATGACACGATGCATGGCCCTTGCGGAGAGCCCCAGTTGACTGATTGCCTGCCCGAGCAGTTTTTTACCATTCCTGTCCAGACAACAATACTGTTCGATCTCTCTGCCCGTGAGACAGTTGTTTGCCTTCCCTGAACGCGCAAGTTGTCGCTGCCGTGCAGCGATGACCCGACTGCGCACGGTCTCGCTGTCCTCAGCGCCGACGCCATCTTCATTTAAAAGGATATGCCCGGGCATATTCTGGACCTCGATATGTAAATCGATCCGGTCCAGAAGTGGACCGGAGATCCTGTGCCGGTAGCGGCGTACCTGATCCTCGGTGCAGTGACAGCGCCCGCTGGGGTCGCCCAGATAACCACAGGGACAGGGATTCATTGCCGCAACGAGCTGGAAACTGGCCGGAAATCTGACCTGCTGAGCAGCGCGGGAAATCAGGATATGACCGGACTCCAGAGGTTCACGCAGCACCTCCAGGACCTTACGGTCAAATTCCGGGAACTCATCAAGAAACAGGACACCATGGTGGGCCAGGGATATTTCTCCCGGCCTTGGATGGCTCCCGCCGCCGACGAGGGCAACGGCGGATGCGGTGTGATGGGGTGATCGAAAGGAACGTTGTTTCCAATTTTCTATCCTGAAACCCTGTTTGCTGATCGAGGCAATGGCGGCTGTTTCCATGGCCTCTTCCTCGGTCATCGGTGGCAGGATCCCAGGTAAACGCTGTGCCAGCATGGTTTTGCCGACGCCAGGTCCGCCAACGAGGAGCAGGTTATGACCGCCCGCCGCTGCGATCTCCAGGGCCCGTCGGGCATGGTGCTGGGCACGGACCTCGGATAAATCACAGCCATTGGCAGGGTATGTCTGGGTGTGTTCATAGCGGTGTCTTGTCAATTGCTGTGTGCCTTCGAGATGGGCACAAACAGCAAGCAGGTGATGTGCGGGATAAACGCAGGTTTCACTGACCAGTGCCGCCTCATCTGCGTTTTCGACAGGCAGGATCAGGGCCCGATGTGAGAAACGGATCGATCGTGAAACCGGCAATATCCCGTGAACTGGTCTGAGTTCCCCGGTCAGTGAGAGTTCACCGACAAATTCATAAGCTTGCAGTGGTTCAACAGCAATCTGGCGCGATGCGGCAAGAATACCCAGTGCAATGGGCAGATCAAAACGGCCCCCCTCCTTGGGCAGATCGGCCGGCGCCAGATTGATGGTGATCCGCCGTAACGGGAATTCAAACCGGTTATTGATGATGGCACAGCGCACGCGATCCTTGCTTTCCTTGACGGCGGTTTCCGCCAGACCAACGATGGAAAGGCTGGGCAGGCCCCGGGATAAATGGACTTCTATGGTAACCTGGGGTGCATCAATACCAGTCTGGGCACGGCTGTAAACGATAGCGAGTGACATAATCCCTTGTCTCCATGTTGATCCTTCCTGGCCTGGTCTTGACAGGTTGTACCGATCTAGTTTAACCGGTACCGGTAGCGCCGTGAAGCGGGCACCGGATGTTAACTGCCGGCCTGGTTTTTTTGCTGCACTTTTTCCTCAAGCTGCCTGATCTTTTCATTCATTTCATCCAGCAGGGCGCGGGTACGGGCGAGCAGGGCCGCCTGTACGTCAAACTCTTCACGGGTCACCAGTTCCATTCTGGCGAAGGTGGCGCTCATTGCGGACTTGAGGTTTTTCTCCAACCCTTGTTTCATCTGCTGGATGTCCTCGGGCAGGGCATTCAGTACCTGCTGGATGAGTTCGTCAATCTTGGTAGGGTTCATTTTCATTATTTCTGTCTCTGTCTGATTAGAACCTATCTCAAAATTGCTGTGCTTGCCAATACTGCGTTAAAAAAGGGCTCAAAATGCTCATTTACTACCGTGTAAACTGCGCTTTCTCGCCCATTTTTGCCTTGTCTTGCCAGCGCTCGCTAATTTTGAGATAGGTTCTAACATCATAGTGTGAAAGCGTCGGTCTGTCATACCGGAACTGCCGTGCCCGGCGAAGATGCACCGCATCATTACTATGCACATAAACAGTGCATACTACATCGTGTGCCTGGATAAATAATCCGGTTGAATATTATAACTACTTAATTATAAAGGTGAATATCAATCTGGCATGAGACATGCATAAATACACGGGAATAGGAATAATTCAATCTTTGACAAGTCATTCGTGGGGAGAAGATGCAATGAAGAAATCAGTTTTTTATGTAATAGCGGAGACACTTGCTGTCTGTGTCCCTGCCGCCATGGCGGCAGATTCGCCACATGAATTCAGTGCCGATGTTGGTTTAAGGAGATACAAGATGCAAAAATTAATGATTGAAATATCTAGTTTTGCTGTTTGTGCTTTTAGTTTTGCCTTGTTATTCGCAGGTTGGCAGGATTTTGCGTATGCAACGCCTACTACCCATATTTGGACCCCATCGACCGATGTGCAGGCTTATAAGAAGTGGCATCTTACCTCGGATTTTTATATGGCTGCAGAACATGATGCCAATGACGAGCGCCCAAGCACCATTACCAATTTTGGACTGACAGTAGGGGTGTTACCGTTTGAGAAATTAAACGCGGAAATTGGCTTTGACCATAAGTCGGGAACCGGCGTGGATGATTATCCGTTTTATTTCAATGCAAAGATAGGGATTCCTGAAGGCGCGTTTGGTAAAGCTTTCCCCGCGTTTGCGGTAGGAATTTATGATGTGGGAACAGAAGATGATAAAACTGATTTTAACGTCGCCTATTTTAAAGCGGCCAAGACAATCTCAGCGGGAGACTTTTCTTTGGGAAGATTCTCTTTAGGGTATTTTAACGGGAACGCAGACTTGCTTAGAAACGGAGCGAAGAAAGAAAATGACGGGGCTCTTATTGCCTGGGAAAGGACATTGACCGAGATATCCGATAAGGTCTGGGTGGCAGTGGATTATCAGGGGTCAAAAAGCGCTTATGGATCGCTGAATTTAGGTTTCTCCTATAAATTCAGCGATAACACCTCGGTGATTTTCGGTTACGACATTTACAATAACCGCAATTTGGCCGATACCTATACGGTTCAGCTGGACATCGATTTCTAAGACAGTGGTATTCAGTGTCACCAGCAGTTTCTGAATAGTAATTAACAGTAAACCCTGCCTGTTTGACAGGCAGGGCAAATCCAAACCGGAGGAGAGTGCGTATGAAGATGGTCACCGCGATTATCAAGCCATTCAAACTCGATGATGTCCGTGAGGCATTATCGGAGGTGGGTGTGCAGGGGATGACGGTCACCGAGATCAAGGGATTCGGCCGCCAGAAGGGACACGCAGAACTGTACCGGGGTGCCGAGTACATCGTGGATTTCCTGCCCAAGATCAAACTGGAAACCGCCGTGACAGAGGCCCAGGTGGATGAGGTGATCGCAGCGATCACCGGGGCTGCGAGTACCGGCAAGATCGGGGACGGCAAGATCTTTGTCGTCGATCTTGTCCAGGTCGTCCGCATCCGTACGGGTGAGACAGGGGATGATGCCCTTTAAACCGAATATCGGGAGATGAGAACCATGACACGTTTATCTGGTAGTT
>MGXK01000007.1:0-15840 GCA_001802375.1 Gammaproteobacteria bacterium RBG_16_51_14 | reverse complement strand
CGGAGGAGTTGAATGCCGGTGATACGGCCTGGATGCTTACAGCAACCGCACTGGTCCTGTTTATGACCATCCCCGGCCTGTCCCTGTTTTATGCGGGCATGGTGCGAAGCAGGAATGTCCTGTCGGTGCTGATGCAGTGCTTTGCCATTACGTCCCTGATGACCCTGTTGTGGGTCATCTACGGGTACAGCATTGCATTTGGCGGTGACGGCCCCCTCTGGGGCGGTCTCGGCAAGTCGTTCCTGATGGGTGTTGGTGTGGATTCCCTGCGCGGGACCATTCCGGAAACCGTCTTCATGACCTTCCAGATGACCTTTGCCATCATCACACCGGCACTGATCGTCGGGGCCTTTGCTGAACGTATTAAATTCCCGGCCATGCTTCTTTTCATGGCGGCCTGGCTGACCGTGGTGTATGCCCCCCTCTGTCACTGGGTGTGGGGGGGCGGGGGTTGGCTGGCCAGCATGGGTATTCTGGATTTTGCCGGGGGTACGGTCGTGCATATCAATGCCGGTATAGCCGGCCTGGTTTGCTGCCTGGTTATCGGCAGGCGCAAGGGGTTTCCTGGCTCAGCCATGATGCCGCACAACCTGACCTATACCATCATCGGTGCATCCATGCTCTGGGTCGGCTGGTTTGGATTCAATGCGGGGAGTGAACTCGCCGCCGATGGTGTCGCCGGTATGGCCATGGCGGTCACGCAGATTGCAACGGCGAGTGCGGCCCTGGGCTGGATGTTCAGTGAATGGCTTTCCCATGGCAAACCCAGCGTCCTGGGTATCGCCTCCGGTGCGGTCGCCGGTCTGGTCGCGATCACCCCGGCCTCCGGTGCGGTTGGTCCCATGGGGGCAATCGTCATTGGTATTGCGGCGGGGATTGGTTGCTTTTTTGCCGCCACCCGGCTGAAGCGGGCACTGGGGTATGATGATTCCCTGGATGTTTTCGGTGTCCATGCGGTCGGTGGCATCATTGGGGCCATGTTGACAGGGATTTTCTGTGCCGAGTCCCTGGGTGGTGCGGGCTTCGGGGTCGAATCCGGTGGTATGGGTGCCCAGCTTGGTGTCCAGTTGCTTGGGGTAATGACTACGGTTATCTACACGGGTATCACCAGTTTTGTCATACTGAAAGTCGTCGATGCGGTGATCGGTCTCCGGGTTACGGAAGAGCAGGAGACGGAAGGCCTGGACCTGGTTTCACACGACGAAAGAGGTTACAACTTCTGACCGACACACCTTCCTCCTCTGTCAGACTTGACGGGCGCCCTGGGTGCCCGTCCTTTATTCATCAGGTCATCGTAACAGGGGTGCACGGCAACAGATAAATTGTTACTCTGATGCGGACTTGAGCAGGTTTATGACAATAACATCACTGCAGTGAATACAACCGGGAGGATGGTGCATGAAATTACTTACCGCAATCATAAAGCCCTTCAAACTGGATGATGTCCGGGATGCGCTTGCCGAGATCGGTGTGCAGGGGATGACCGTGACGGAAGTCAAGGGCTTCGGTCGCCAGAAGGGGCATGCCGAACTCTATCGTGGGGCAGAATATATTGTTGATTTTCTCCCCAAAATAAAGATCGAGCTGGCAATTGAAGACGCTCTGGTGGAACCGGCAATCGAAGCCATTATCAAGGCCGCGAACACCGGTAAAATCGGAGATGGCAAGATCTTTATCCTTGATCTGGAACAGGCTGTTCGTATACGCACAGGTGAGACCGGTTCGGACGCACTCTGAATAAATCCCTTTGTTGAGGAGGGGAGATGTTTACTTCTGTGAATCGCTTTTTTTTACTTGGCGGTGGTATGTGTGCGTTGTTTCCTGTCCTCGCAAATGCACAGGATGCAACTGTTCCTGATGCTGCCAATACCGCCTGGATCCTGACTGCAACCGCATTGGTATTGTTCATGACACTGCCGGGTCTGGCCCTGTTTTATTCTGGTCTGGTGCGCAGCAAGAACGTATTGTCCGTGTTGATGCAATGTTTTGCCATCACTTGCATGGTCTCTGTCCTGTGGATGGTACTGGCTTATGGCCTGGCATTTGGTGATGGGGGCCCGGCAAATCATCTGATTGGTACGGGAAAATTCCTGATGTCAGGTATCGGGTTGGACAGCCTGTGGGGAGATATACCCGAGACGGTTTTCTTTATGTTTCAGATGACCTTTGCCATTATCACCCCGGCCCTGGTTGTGGGTGGGTTTGCAGAACGCATGAAATTCTCTGCAGTACTCTGGTTCAGTGCGCTGTGGCTGGTTATTGTCTATGCCCCCGTCTGTCACTGGGTCTGGGGTGGTGGCTGGCTGCAGGGACTGGGTTTTAAGGATTTTGCCGGTGGCACGGTGGTGCATATCGATGCCGGTATCGCTGCCATCGTTGCGGCAGTTGTCCTGGGGAAACGAAAGGGATTCCCGGATACCCATATGCCACCCCACAACATGACATTAACGGTAACCGGGGCCTCCATGCTCTGGGTCGGGTGGTTTGGTTTCAACGCAGGCAGTGCACTGGCGTCCAATGGCAGTGCGGGTATGGCCATGGTCGTAACCCATATCTCTGCCTCTGCCGGATCGCTTGCATGGATGGTCTGCGAATGGATCAAACACGGTAAGCCCAGCGTCCTCGGGATTGTAACAGGCATGGTCGCCGGGCTGGGAACGATAACACCGGCATCCGGTTATGTTGGACCGACAGGGGCCCTGGTTATCGGTCTGCTGGCGGGTGTTGTTTGTTATTTCGCAACCCAATTTATCAAAAGAAGCCTGAAAATTGATGACTCACTGGATGTGTTTCCGGTGCATGGTGTCGGCGGGATGCTGGGGACCTTGTTGACTGCGGTATTTTACGCCAGGGCAATGGGTGGGTTACAGCCGCCTGCAGAGGATTATTCAATCATCTCTCAACTTGGCGTGCAATTGACAGGCGTGATCGCTACCATTTTATGGTGTGGCATTCTCAGTTTTGTCATACTGAAGGTGCTGGACAGGACGCTAGGACTCAGGGTTACGGGTGATGAGGAGACGGAAGGTCTCGATTTGGTGCTGCATGACGAGCGTGGTTACAATCTGTAGCCTCATTTTTCATGTTAAAATAATAAAACGGGTATTTTGATACCCGTTTTTTTCATCTGAATCAGTGTCTGAACAAAATGAATAATATCGGGTTAATACGAAATAATAAGCAGGATGGTTGTTCTGAATGCAATTCAATGTTTTATTCTTTTTAACCACGGCATACAATTACAATCTTTCTTTGCGGGTCAGGTAAAAGGTTCAGAGACATATGACAAATCTGGTTGATAAAACAATACTGAAAACACTCGTCCCCCCAAGCGCGCTGAATACCGAGAATTTTCAGGAGTTGGCAGGCAAGGCCGTACTCGAGAATATTGCCGCCGGCAAGACGGTATTTAAACAGGGTGATACAGACCGGCACGCGATCTATCTCGTAGAAGGGGAAATCCAACTGACGTCTGATCGCAGCGAGGCAATTGTCGTCAAGGCAGGGACCGATATGGCTAGACACCCGCTGGCCAACAGTCAACCCCGTAAATATTCCGCTGTTGCCAGGGTTGATTCCAAGATAACACGTCTGGACAGTGATCTTCTGGATATCCTGTTGACCTGGGATCAAATGTCAGGGATCGAAGTTGGTGAGATCCATGTCGGGGGAAATGAGGCAGATGAAGATCAGGGTGGTGACTGGATGACCCGTATTCTTCAGTCCAAGGCATTCCTGCAGGTACCCCCGGCCAATATTCAGGCAATGTTCATGCGCATGGAGGAGATGCCGGTAAAGGCAGGGCAGACGATTATCAAGCAGGGTGATGATGGTGATTATTACTACATCATCAATCGCGGCAAGGTCAAGGTGACCCGCAATTCCAAGACAGGCTCGGAATTGACACTGGCAACCCTGGGTGACGGTGATGCCTTTGGTGAGGAGGCCTTGCTGTCCGAAGCCAAGCGTAATGCCAATGTTATTATGGCCACGGATGGTGTACTCATGCGTCTGTCCAAGAAAGATTTTAATGAACTGCTGAAAGAACCCATGTTGAGCTGGGTATCTAATGCCGAGGCGGAGGCTATCGTCAAGGGAGGCGGAATCTGGCTTGATGTACGTCTGGAAAGCGAGCACAAAAATACCGGGATTGAGGGTAGTATCAATATTCCGTTGTTCATGCTGCGACTGAAAGCAGACACACTGGACCTGTCCAATAAATACGTTCTTTACTGTGATACCGGGCGACGCAGTTCCGCCGGCGCCTATCTCCTGGGTGAGCGCGGATTCCAGGTCTGCTGCCTTACGGGTGGTTTGGTCGGGCGTGGAGGCGGTTAATCCCTCGCGTTGAGTACCCGAAAAAATGCGGATGGGAGGCTGGAGTGATGACCAACTTTAGTCTCAAGCCAGGCGTCGACAATTATGCTGTGATGGGTCATCCCGTTGCCCATAGTAAATCCCCCCGGATCCATATCGCCTTTGCCGGGCAGACCCGGCAGACCCTGCACTACCAGGCCATCGAGGTTGCTTATGGCGGATTTAACGAAGCCCTGACCGAGTTTCAGGGACTGGGCGGCATGGGTCTGAATGTGACTGTTCCCTTCAAAAGGGATGCCCAGGCAGCCTCCGATCAGCTTACTGAACGGGCCCGGCGCGCGCACGCCGTAAACACCCTCTGGTTTGATAAGGATGGACGCCGCTGTGGAGATACGACGGACGGGATTGGTCTGGTCCGTGACCTGACTGCCAATCTCGGCATCAATCTGCACGGGGGCCGGATCCTGATCCTGGGTGCGGGTGGTGCCGTCCGTGGCGTGCTGGACCCCTTGTTTGATGCCGGGTCCGGCTATATCGTCATTGCCAATCGCACGGTCGAAAATGCCGTAAAATTGGCCGGTATGTTTTCAGATCGGGGTGAAATCCTCGCCTGCAGTTATGCCAATCTTCCGGCAATGCAATTCCATCTGGTAATCAACGGGACCTCAGCCAGTCTGCAGGGGCAGGTACCACCGCTTCCTGACACGGTACTCAAGGCCAATACTATATGCTATGACATGATGTATGCCGATGTTGCTACGCCGTTTGTTCAATGGGCCAGGGATCGGGCTGCCGGTGCGGTCTATGATGGTTTGGGGATGCTTGTGGAACAGGCCGCCGTGTCTTTCGAAATATGGCGCAGTATCAGGCCGGAGACAAAACCGGTGATCGAGATGTTAAGAAAACAGGGATGAGGATATGGGAGACTGAAATTAGTCATTGGTCAATGGTCGGTGGTCAGTAGACGATTATTGATTTTTATCCGAACTACAGAAATCTGCCAGTGACACATAGGCCTCAACCGGCAAGGTCTCGGCACGGGATGATGCAATACCAAGGGCATCTAATTGTGTCTCGGGGATAATCCCGCGCAAGGCATTACGCAGGGTCTTGCGCCGCTGTGCGAAGGCTGCCTTCACGATCCGTGACAATATCATCGTATCGGTTTTCTGATAACGGGGTTCGGACCAGGGTTTAAGCCGGATCACCGCCGAGTCGACACGCGGTGCCGGGGCAAAAACTTCCGGACCAATAGAAAAAAGCGGTTCAATTTCGTAATGATATTGCAACATCACAGTCAGGCGTCCATAGCTGCGATTGCCGGGAACGGAGCAAATACGTTCAACCACCTCACGCTGCAGCATAAACAGCATGTCTCTGATATGGTCTTTGTAATCAAGTAGATGAAACAACAGTGGGGTCGAAATATTGTAGGGAAGATTACCGACAATACGAAGGTCAGCCACGGGGAACTGGCTGAAATCGAATTTCAGGACATCCGCAGAATGGATGTGCAAGGTGCCGTAGGCCTGACAACGAATTGCCAGATAACCGGCCAGGTCCCTGTCCAGTTCCACGGCGTGCATCTCCCCTACACACTCGAGCAAGGGGATGGTCAGTGCCCCTTTGCCAGGGCCGATCTCAATGATGTGCTGGCCGGGTTGCGCATGGATCGCCGCGATAATGCGGTCAATCGTTCCCCGATCCTGCAGGAAGTGTTGACCGAAACGTTTTCTGGGTCGATGCAGCCTGTTCACCGGCTCAGAACTTCATCCTTTGGTTGATTTCTTCCATGCCGGTTTGTGGGGCACCGGGATTTTTCTGACATAAGCTCATCCGGATCGCGCAGTGAATGGCTGCCAGCATACTGTTGATATTTGCCTTGCCGGTACCTGCCAACGACAGCGCTGTTCCATGATCAACGGAGGTGCGGATTATGGGCAGGCCCAGCGTGATGTTCACCGCCTGACCAAAACCAAGGGCCTTCAGCACCGGCAGGCCCTGGTCATGGTACATGGCCAGAAAGACATCCGTATTGTCCCTGTTCTCGGGTGTAAACGCCGTATCTGCCGGGACAGGGCCGTGCAGGCGCATTCCTTTGCGGGCAGCCAGGTTGGTTATGACCGGTATAATGCAGTCAATCTCTTCCCGGCCCAGGTAACCATCTTCTCCGGCATGGGGGTTCAAACCACAGACACGGATGCGGGGATTCGGGATGCCAAACCGGGTTTTCAAATCACTGTCGATAACAGTGAGCACCATTTCCAGTTTCTCTTTGGTGATCGCCCCGGCTACCTGGGCGAGGGGCAAGTGCGTTGTTACCAGGGCAACCCTCAGTCCTGGACAAACCAGCATCATCACCGGATAACCGCGGCCGCAGAGATCGGCAATGAATTCTGTGTGGCCGCTGAATGCAAAACCGGCCGCATTGATGGTCGCTTTTTGCACAGGGGCAGTAACCATGGCATCACAGCTTCCTTCAAGACAGGCCTGCACCGCGATCCGGAGGGACTCAAGTACGTAATCTGCATTGACGGGATCAGGTTGTCCCGGTGTTACCGCCACCGGCATCGATAATGGCATTATCTGCAAGTGTCCGGCCGGCGCTGTATGAGGGGGAAGGGCAGGGTCAAATTCGGTTAATCGCAAAGGCAGTTTCATCCTGGAAGCGCGTGCCTCGAAAAGGTCCGGGTCACCGATCACGACCAACTCTGCCCGGAATGAATGCTGGGCCGTCTGGATAATCAGGTCTGGACCGATCCCCGCCGGTTCTCCTGCGGTAAGGACAAGCCTTGGCAAAACTGAATCAATCGCCTTCGGTACGGTACTCGACATAGGCCTCGTCGCGCATTTGACGTAACCAGGTTTGAACAGCCTCATTTATTTTGCGATTGCGAATGGCTTCCCTCGCCTTTGTGCGCTTGATGGTTTCGGTACTGTCATGTTCGCGTCGCTCGAGTACCTGGACGATATGCCAGCCAAAATCGGTTTCAAATGGTTCACTGATCTCACCGGGCTTGAGTGCATTCATCACCGTTTCGAATTGCGGAACCAGATCGCCGGGATTGACCCAGCCCAGATCCCCTCCTGCGATGGCACTGACTGAATCGCCTGAATGTGCCTTTGCCAGCGCCGCGAAGTCATCACCGCCGTCGATACGAAGTTTGAGTTGCTCAAGTTTTGTTCTGGCAATATCCGCGGTAGTTAATTCATCTGTCCGGATGAGGATGTGCCGGGCCTGTGTCTGTTGCACGATAAGCTTGTCACTGCTGCGGATATCAACCAGTTTGATGATATGAAATCCACTCGGGCTCTGGATTAACTCACTGATATCTCCAGGTTTCATATCGGTGATATATTCTGCAAACAGGACTGGGATCTGCTCCAGTTTACGCCAGCCCAGATCTCCCCCTTCCAGTGCCTGTTGCCCATCAGATATCGAGGCCGCCATTTGCGCAAAGTCCTGTCCTTTTTTCAGGTCTTCCCTGGCCTTGTCTGCGACCAGACGGGCTTGTTCAATTTCTTCCGGTGACGCCGCATCCGGTGTCGCAATCAGGATATGCGCAAGCCGGATTTCTGTTTCAACATTACCCTGATGTTCCTGGGTGGCCAGATAATTATCTATTTCCTGGTCGGTGACGGTGATACGGTTCTCAACCTGACGTTGACGCAGACGCGAAATGGTTATCTCGTTTCGTATGTCTTCCCGGAACTGTTCATAGCTGTAGCCATCCTTTTCGAGGATGTCCCGGAATTGAGTCAGCGTGACCTTGTTTTCTGCGGCAATATTACTGATCGTCCGGTTCAGTGTTTCGTCATCAACGCGAATGCCGGTTTGTGAGGCCATTTGTAATTGCAGCCGGTTCTGGATGAGACGATCCAGTACCTGTTTCTCAAGCGCCTCTGCCGGTGGCAGCTGGGTGCCCTGCTGTTCCATCTGGCTGCGTACGGTACGCAGCTTCTCCTCGAGTTCACTCAACATAATGACATCACTGTTAACGATGGCAATAATACGGTCCAGCGGCACACCGGCCCGGGCACCGTTGGCGACAGACAACAATAACACTGCCCACACCAGCAGTAACAGGCGGGTCAAAATCTGCATCACGTCAGAATTCACTTCGATAACCGGGGATTTTCTTTTCCAGGAAGTCTACTGTTTTCTTGCCGATACCTGCCAGGCCCTTGAGTTCCAGTTGAAGAAATATGCCTGATTGATAATCGCCGTCGATATCCGTCAGGTAACGTCTTGCGACCGCACGTACCCCCCAGCAGCAGGAGTTGTATTCCACACCACCAAAGGTATCCAGTGATTTATTTTCCGAAATCGCGTAATTCCAGTTTCCTACAACACTCCAGCGGGGGCCGATAGGCCAGCGGAAAGACACATTGGTCTGATCAATATCGACCGGATTCCGCTGGATGACGCCGGTTGGCGCCCGATGTACCCGGTAGGCGATATTTACTACCTTTCCGGCCTCAGGCTGGTACTGGGCGGAGAGGGTGAGTTTCTGATCGGTATTTGTATTGGGCTCCCATTGCAGTTCACTGCGGAAATTCCAGGAATCAAAATAGCTCAGATCAAGTTCGGCCACGATGGGTGAAAACGAATCGTTCTGGACTTCTGCATCAGGCAGCCCGACATCACGATCGCGAAGATAGTAGATTTGACCCAGACTGAAGTGACCTGCGGATCGCCCGTTTTTCTGATCAAACAGATAGGATGTGACGGCCAGCGTTATCTGATTGGCATCACCCATCCGATCGGGCCCGCTGAAACGATCGCCACGGAACAGGGAAGCAAACGAAAAATTATACAAACCGGTATCAAAGAGAGGCAGATCCGATTGATCCTCTTCCGGTATGTAGAGATAGTACAGCCGCGGTTCCAGTGTCTGTGAATAGCCATTTCCCGCCAGCTTGATATCGCGCTCAAAAATCACACCACTGTCAACACTGAAGACGGGCAATACCCTGCTGGGGGAGTCTTTGATTATATTGTTGTTATCCAGGTTGTACTGGGTGAAACGCACACCCAGTTCCGGCTTGAGAAAGGAAGATACCGTCTGGATCGGCAGGCTGATGGACGGAAACAAATCAAGTCGGAGGCCGTTGACATTTTCCAAATCAGGGTCCTTGCCACGGTCAAAATAGACGATTTCACTCTTCAGACCGTAATTGGGACGCAGTCCCTGATAGGGTGAATTATAATTGAAACGGATTTGTGGCAGCCGTTTATAGGGTCTGGAAGTAATGAGCTGGCTTCTGTCCACCGTTTGATAATCCTGTACGCGTGCCAGGAGATTCCCCCCCCTGCCGCCGTAGGCTACATCCGCACGCCGTTCCAGATAGCGTGTGCTGGTGGTCGACAGGCTGTTGCCGAAATCTTCAAGATAATTTTTATCCGAGACGCGATTATATTTCAGAAACAGGTCGCCCCTGGACAAAAAGGCCTGGCTATGCTCGAAATGGATGAGGTTGCGATCCTCGTCATTAAACTCGTTGTCACCGGGCAGGTATTCAATATCCAGCTCGCCATTGCCTCTCTCCAGCAGATAACGGTATTCACCCATCAGCATGACACCGCTGTCCCCCAGCACCCTTGGGGTAATGGTTGCGTCCATTTCCGGCCGGATGTTCCAGTAATAAGGGGTGCGCAGTTCAATCCCATTGCGGCTACTTGAGCCGAAGCCGGGGGCCAGAAATCCCGATTTACGTTTCTTGCTCAGCGGGAATGACATATACGGGGTGTAAAACACCGGGACATTCTTGATGCGCAGCACGACGTTTCTGGCCTTGCCCCAGTCCTCGATGTGATCCAGCGTGATTTTACTGGCAGAGAGTTTCCAGAAGGTGTCATCCGGGTCACAGGTGGTGTAATCAACGTCCTTGA
Source organism: Gammaproteobacteria bacterium RBG_16_51_14 (assembly GCA_001802375.1). Lineage (GTDB taxonomy): Bacteria > Pseudomonadota > Gammaproteobacteria > Eutrophobiales > Eutrophobiaceae > RBG-16-51-14. The sequence continues at coordinate 5,630 of MGXK01000007.1, read as the reverse complement.
GTTCAGTCCGGGTGCCGATATCCAGTGTCAATTCTTCCGCCTGGCCCCGCACCCGATTGTCCGGGATGATGAATTCAGCCCCCTGGAACCGGCCGGTGCCATCGTCGAATTCAAGATGGGCCTGGTCGCTTTGCAGATACAGTGCCTCATCCCAGTACTGGACACTGCCTTTCATGTCCGCCGTATCCTGCGGCTGGTCATATTCGACGTAATCGGCGCGGATCTGCTGGCTGCCCCGGGTGATCTCGGCGTTACCCCTTAGCTCCGAGGTACCTTCTTCGACGAGATCGGCCTCATCTGCCGTCAGGTGGATATCTTCAATCCCAAGGACCTCCTCGACCCGGGGACGGGCAGGTATATCAAGGGACTGCGGACACAGGGATGGCCACGGCTCCTCATTACCGGATTCCGCCCTGGCCTCTATCCAGAACGTAATACTGGTTATTGCCAGTAGGTATGTAAAAAAGATTCGTTTCACTGTGCCTTCTTTTTATTGGAATTCTCAGGATGGCATAAGACGCTTAAAATCGCATAGAATGACTTTATCTTCAAATTTTTATGAAGGTTCATTGCCAAATCACGGGTTTCCTGCTGAAAAAATCCATTTTCCTTATGCCAGAGGGTGATTTTCTTAATAGTCAAGGGGCTCTCACATCCCTATTCCGGCGGGTGATCACGGCTATAAATGCCTGGGTCCGGCCGGTAACACAGGCCCGGCTGCCGCCGTCGTGCAAGTTACAACTGTCCAGGGCATTCCTGGTTCGTAGCATGGCCGCGATCGGGCGCGGTCAACTGGTCTTTGGCCGGGGGGGCCGGTCGGGCAGCAACGCCAAGGTCCCGGGTTGAAGCGCAGTGTCCTGATCACCGGGAGTTCAAGCGGTATCGGTCGTTGTGTTGCAGAAGGACTCAGGGGCCGCGGCTTCCGGGTCTTTGCGACTGCGCGCAGACAGGAAGACGTGGAGAAACTGATCAGGGCCGGTTTTGAATCCGTCCAGCTGGATCTTGCCAATACGGCCTCGATCACAGCGGCGGTGGATCAAGTCCTGCAGAAAACCGGAGGCAGGATTTATGGCCTGTTCAATAACGGCGCCTATGGGCAGCCGGGCGCCGTGGAAGACCTTTCCCGTGATGCGTTGCGCGAACAATTTGAAATCAATCTGTTTGGCACGCACGAAGTAACACGGCGGGTGATTCCGGCCATGCGGGAACTGGGCGAAGGCAGGATCATCCAGAACAGTTCCGTGCTGGGTTTCATTGCCCTTCGCTACCGGGGTGCCTATGTTGCCTCCAAATATGCACTGGAGGGGTTATCGGATACCCTGCGCCTGGAACTGAAGGGGACGGGTATCACGGTTTCATTGATCGAGCCCGGGCCGATCCTGAGTCAGTTCCGGGCCAATGCCTATGCCGCCTATCAGCGGAATATCGACTGTGACCACAGCCCGCATAAACAGGTTTATGAATCCATGGAGAAGCGGTTACGGGCGGACGGTCCGGTGGTCCCGTTCACATTGGGTTCGGAGGCCGTCCTGAAGTGTGTCATTCATGCCCTCGAAAGCAGGCGTCCCAGGGACAGGTACTACGTTACCTTTCCCACCTGGCTGTTTGCCTGCCTGAAAAGGATTTTGCCCGGGAGGATGATGGACAGGATACTGGAACGGATTTAGTGAACTTGTAATTCCCTGTAGTCTTGCTACAGGGTTTCCTTATGGATGTCATTCCGCACTCTTGTGCCCTGAGGGTATGATGCGGAATCCAGTATTTCCTTTCTGGATTCCTGCTGAGCCTGCCCCCGCACCCATCCGGGTATTTATACCCTGCGGGTATTTATGCCCTGCGGGTATTTATGCCCTGCGGGCAACGGCATGACGGCAAGTACCTATTATTCAGACCTTCCTTAGTAAATTAATTCAACCACGGAGTAAAACGAAGCAGAAAAAATAAACCGCGTTGATGGGGAACAGTTTTGTTTACGGTAAGGCAATACCGGGGTTTTTCCGGTTCTTTCGATACAGGGTTACGGTATTACCGATTTTTTGTACCAGGACGGCACGGCTCTTCTCACAAAGGAGGGTGATGGTTTGCCCACGTAATTCACGATCGCCGACCCTGATTTTCACCTTCACGAGTTCATGATGATCCAGTGCCGCCTCGATTTCTTCCATAACACGATCGGTGAGCCCGTTCTGACCAACCCAGGCAACGGGATCAAGACTATGCGCGAGTTTACGCAGAAATTTTTCCTGCTCTTTGCTTAAATTCATCGCACCAGAATAACATAAACATAAATTCAACCGGCCAAAAAAATCACCCCTGCCTGGTTATGCCCCACCAGCACTATAACGCCATGCCGGAAGAGGGGGTGGATCAGTTGATCGAGTTTATGGCGGATTTTGAAAGACGTTACAGCCAGCAATAGATACGCCGGTTTTGGCCTGGTTATCTATTGACAGTTCCTCAAGCAAGGATATGATTTTATTCATACCACGACCACCGGCGCACGCATGAGCACAGCCATCAAAAAAACCATCTCACTCCCGCCCGACCTTGTGCGTGATGCAGAATCTCTGGCCAAGGCGGAAGGCAAGACGCTGAGCGGGGTAATTCAGGATGCGCTGCGGCAGTCGCGTATTGAACGCCGTCTGCAGGAATTCCGGGGCATGCAGGGTTACTGGAGCCGCAAGGCGCGGGATAAAGGCATACTCTCTGAACAGGATCTGGAACGCTTCCTGCGTCAGTGAAGGTCGTTTTCGATCTGTGTGGGTAGATTAAGATTGTTACTCAGATATGCGAATACGCCCTGGTTGCACCACGATAAAATGCCCTTTGATTTTTTCAGTATTCCTTTCAATGAATTCAACCACTATCGTGGCGATGTTTTTACGTGTATTGGCCGGGAAACGAATCAGCATAACACCCGGTGATTCTGCGGCACTTGCATAAACAAGTTGTCCGAAATCCTTGTCTTCAGTCAAGAGTGCCCGTGATTCCCTGACTGCAAGATTAATGACTTCCTCATCGGCACGCCGGGTGCTATATCGCTTACAGCCTTGACGTCGTAACCCGCGGCACGTAATGCCCTGACGATGACAAAATCGCAACTTTCATCTGCCAGAAACAGCATTAATCATCCTTGTGCAGCCTTTCCGGGTGGCTCCGTCAGTATCGTCTCTTCATGCGCCAGTATATCCGCTGCATAGCCAACAGCAGCCTTGATGTCTTCCACCGCCAGGCCGGGATAAGCATCCAGCAGATCCGCCTCGGTAGCCCCTTCGCTGAGTTTGCGCAACAGTAACTCCACCGGAATACGGGTCCCCCGTATTACCGCCTTGCCGAGCATGATTTTCGGGTTAAGTTCAATTCGATCAGTTACCGTCATGACAATCACCTTCGTGTTTCATATAGTCATCTATGTTACTCCGGAGGGACCAACAGTACAGCATCCGGGTCAGGTTTTTCTTGCGGTTTAATGCCTGTAGCTACTGGTCTATTGGGTTCGGGGTCAGTAAAAATAATCAAAATTATCGGCAGTTATTTACTGACCCTGAACCTACACGCGCGAAAATTTGTCCGCGATACGTAAGAACTCGCACACGTTGCGGTGTTTCTGTCGGAACTCAACCTGTTCGTGAAACCACGACGCAGACTCAAGGTACTCGCGGATGACCCCGATAACCGCATACTTGAATGCGCACTTACCGGGAGTGCAGACTTTATCGTCACAGGTGACAAGGCGTTGCTCTCATTGAAGGAATACCGCAAGGTGCGTATTATCTCCTTGCGCGAATATCTTGCCGTAACATCTTTAGAACAATAAGGAAACTGTTTATGGCCAATACTGATAAACCGTTTTTTTAACCATGCTAAGTATGCATTGATTGTAATTATATACGTCACAAGCGTATAATATGGCATTATATACTTTCATCGAATTGCCGCCTTTCGAATCCCTGCGTGATGAGCTTTTCGATGATCAGGGCTATAGCGAACTGCAATACCATTTACTTGAACATCCCGAATCGGGTGTGGTTATTCCGGGAACCGGTGGTTGCCGTAAACTGAGGTGGTCCGTCAATGGCAAAGGAAAACGGGGCGGAGCAAGAGTGATTTATTTCCTGCGCTTGGCGCAGGGTCACATTGTCATGATAGCCGCTTATGGCAAAGGCGAACGGGACGATCTACCGCGAAGCTGGTTGAAACGTATCAAAGAGGCATACGAACATGAGCAAAACCAAAAAAGCCGTTGAACAATATCTGCGGGAACTTGACGCCGGACGCACGCCGATGTGGGCGCGTAAAACCGAGTTTATTCCGCTGCGTAATGGTTCCATGCGGCGCCGGATCACCCGTAGCGATGGGACGGTGGAAAAGAGCGAAATAATTCCCGCGGGCCAGTGGCAGATCACCGCAGCCCGTGCCGGTACAGGTTTATCACAGGCGGATTTTGCAAAACTGATTGGAGTCTCTCGGCGCACCCTCCAGGAATGGGAGCAGGGCCGCAAGCAGCCATCCGGTGCAGCCAGGGTATTACTTAAAATCGCGGCCAGCCATCCAGAAGTTCTCCGCGAAGCACTGACTCCGAACCTGTCATAACCACAGAGGACACGGAGGGCAAAACGAAGCTGAAAAAATAAACCGCGTAGATTGGGCACAGGTTTGTTTACGGTAAGACAATACCGGTTTTTTTCCGGTTCCTTCGATACAGGGTGACGGTATTGCCGATTTTCTGCACCAGGACCGCACGGCTCTTCTCACAAAGGAGGGTGATGGTTTGCCCACGTAATTCACGATCGCCGACCCTGATTTTTACCTTCACGAGTTCATGATGATTCAGTGCCGCCTCGATTTCTTCCATAACACTATCGGTAAGCCCGTTCTGACCAACCCAGGCAACGGGATCGAGACTATGCGCGAGTTTACGCAGAAATTTTTCCTGCTCTTTGCTTACATTCATTGAATCAGAATATCATAAACATATTGAAACTCTGACTTAATCAGGGTCTCCTGGATTAAAAAATATGGAAAAAATACATCCGAAATTGTTAGGTGATGCAGGTGAGCATTATGTTGCATTTGAGCTTGCCAGAAGGGGAGTTAGTCCGGCATTGCTCAGTTCCAATACAAAAGGTGCAGATATACTTGCCACAGTATCAGGAAGGAAAGTAGTGAGCATTCAAGTCAAAGCATCGGCTGGTGCAAATAATTCTTCTACTTGGGCTGTTGGTAAGCATAAACCAGAAGTATCAGATACGTTTTATTATATCTTTATGAACATTTGGCGTGATTACGAAAGGAAGGTTGAGGCATTTATAGTGCCAAGCAAAGTCGTGCTCCAGTCCGTAGATTGGTTTGCATCAATGCCGCAATTTAGATTGAAGGCTATTGAAAAAGAAAAATACAAAGACAACTGGCAGCAGATTCTCAATATACTTTTTGAAACCGTTAGCTAACAAGTCGTTCATACAAATATACGGGGACTGTCTTGCACTGCCACATTAATTGATATGCAATCCCCTGATGTCTTGCCGGTTTGTATGAGAAAGATGCTTGTTGCAGGTTGTGTGTGGTGGGTTGTTAACAACCCACAACTGTCTACGAACAACTGGCAAAATGAAGTTGCTCGCCGTGTG
>MGXK01000006.1 GCA_001802375.1 Gammaproteobacteria bacterium RBG_16_51_14 | reverse complement strand
GTGGCGGTCATGGGACAGGCCCCCGGGGTCTATTCTTTTTTTACCCATCTCAGGTGGACCTGGGCGATCGCACTCGGTTACGCGGCGGGTATATGGACCCATTTCCTGCTCAATCCGGCTGCATTCACCATCTCCGTTGCTGCCGGTTAGGTGATCATATTTTTTGATCGCGGAACAAAACCCCGTGTGTATGCGCAGGGAGATTCAATGATAGTTATTCGCATTGAACCACTCTATCGCATCCCTGATGCCGGTTTCCCCTGAACGGTATCGGTAACCCAGCTGGTCGATTGCCTTCTGGCTCGAAAAAAACATCCGCTTTTTTGACATCTGGACACCGATCACCGTTGCCCGTGGTTCATGGCCTGTGATGCCGGCCCAGCGCTCCATCAGCCAGGCAATGGGCAATACCAGATTATGCGGTAACCGGATCACTGGCGGTTTCCGCTGTATGATCCCGCTGATGAGATAGAGTATCTGTTTCAGCGTCAGGTTTTCTCCGCCGAGGAGATAGCGTTGACCCGTCTTGCCCTTTTCCAGGGCCTGTAGATGTCCTTTAGCCACGTCATCAACATGAACAATATTGAGCCCGGTGTCTACATAAGCCGGCATCCGGCCACGCATGGTATCGAGAATAATGCGTCCGGTCGGTGTCGGTTTGATATCGCGTGGTCCTACCGGGGTGGTTGGATTCACGATGACGGCGAGGAGGCCTTCAGCCCTGATGAGTTTTTTTACCTCTTCTTCGGCAAGGAATTTTGAACGTTTGTAATGCCCTATCATGTCGGTCAGGGAAACCGGCGTTTCTTCGTTAGCCGGTGTTCCATCCATGTTTAATCCCAATGTGGCAACACTGCTGGTATAAACAATCCTGTTAACGCCTGCATCAAGTGCGCTTAACATGAGATTTCGTGTGCCGGTCACATTACATTCATACATTACCTCCGGATCCGGGATCCAGAGCCGGTAATCAGCCGCCACGTGGAAAAGGGTATCGCAGTGTTTCAAGGCTTTTTTCAATGAATCCTTATCACGCAGATCACCCTCGTGGATTTCAACCGGTTTGCCTGCCAGATTACGCCTGTCACAGAGGGGCCTGATCAGGACACGCACATCATGCCCGGCAGCGAGCAGCTGCTGCATGACGGCGGATCCGATAAAGCCGTTAGCGCCTGTAATCAGGGTTTTCATTAGGTACACTGCCAGTCTGTAATTGAGGAATTCTGTGAATGCCGATGAGTTTCCCGGACCTGTTGCGTACCGGGAAGACAATGATTACTGATGTGTCTGCAATACCTTCCGTGCCTGTGTAACAGCAATTAAATATAACACGGATGATCCCGTGGTCAGTGCCGGCGACAGGAAATATATTATCGATCGCGTGATATACGGGATCGGTATGCCAGGGTCTGTTGGTGTTCATCATTTATCAGTTTCCGCCTGTTTCCCGGGCAGGATCCGTGCCCCGGTAACGAGGAGTGCCGGCAGCAGGATCAATGATGAAATCAGCATCATTACAATCCCGATAGTCAGTAATTCCCCCATGCTGGCCATACCCCGGTGTGAAGAAAAGGCAAGATTGCCAATGCTGCATATCGTGGTCAAGTTACTGAAAATGACCCCCTTTGCAGAACTGGTTGCCAGGATAGCCGTTTTATCGATAAGAATTGTACGATAGCGGTGGGCAATGAGTATGCTGCTGTCCACGCCGATACCCAGTAACAATGGCAGCGCGATGATGTTGGCGAAATTCATCGGGATATCCAGCAGGACTGTACTCCCTACCGTCAGCAGCGCCCCTGTCAGCAGGCATGAGATAATAATGATTGCATCCCGCATACGCATCATGACAAGCAGGATCAGGACAATGGCAATCAATGCATAGAAAAATGCCTGTTGAAAGGCCCCGACTACCGCATCACTCGCCTCAATACTGACGACGGGTGGGCCAGTTACCTGGGGGACGGCCGCCTGCATTTCGGTAACAAATCGTCTCATGGCGCTGTTATCAGCCAGATTTTCACGCGGGAAGATCTCCAGCAGGTAATGGTCCTGGCTCAGCCAGGACGAGACAAGTTCCGGCGGCAGATCACTTGGACCGACCGGTTCCGCACCCAGTGCGGCGGATAATGCCCTGAGTCGACCCGGCAGGGAGGCAAGCAATCGTGTCTCCAGGACATTCAGCAGGATGGTCTGTCTTGCAGCGGGCTGGCTTTCAAGATATTGCAGGAAGCCGGTTAGCTGGATCTTCAACTCGTCAAAATAGGGATCTTTCCACCTGGTCTCACCGCCTTGTAATTCATGCAGGAATGATTGAATTGTTGCAAGTTGTTGTGTTGTGGAGATAACCGGTTTCGTTGTTTTCTCCGGGAGTGTTCCCAGCAGGTAATTCATCTCATCAATGACGGCTAGTTTTTCCTGCTGTTTTTCCGGGACAAAATCATCCAGCCAGACAACCTTGTCGACCGTATCCAGTTTGCCGAGTTGATTTTTTAATTGCAGTGCCTGGTCCCGGTTTTCAGCAAGGACAATGCTGGACCAGGGCGAGGTATCACTGTCGGCAAGCAAATCCTGGTAGGTCTTTACTGATTCATTCCCGGGATCCTGCAGATTTAACGTATTGTGATCAAAATGGAGCAGCGGCAGCAGGGCGAGCATGGTCGCAGTCAGGATGAATGAGCAGAGTCGTATGGGACCTGCATGGACCAGGGGAAAAGACAGGATGCGTCGCCTGGTTTCTGATAATGGGGTAACTGTCCTGCCTGTACCCTGTTGCAACGGGATGAGACTTAACAGGGCAGGCAGCAGTGACATGGTGATAAACAGACTGATGAACATGCCGCAACCGGATATCCAGCCCAGTTCAGCGACCCCATCGTAATCGGTCGGTATGAATGCAAAAAAGCCAATGGCCGTTGTGGCAGCGCAGAGCGTCAGGGAACGGCCGATCTGTACCGAGGTATCACGCAGGGAGGACGGGGTACTGATGTCCTGCTGCTGTAATTCACGGTAATGCAGGCAGAAATGGATGGCATAGTCGGTACCCAGGCCGATATACAGGACGGCAAAGGCAACCGATATCAGATTGAGTTCTCCAACGGTCAAGGTTGCGAATGCCGCTGTGAAAATCAGACCTGCCAGCAAGGTGATCAGACTCGCGGCGACCAGCCACGCTGATCGGTAGGCAAGCGACAGCAGGACAGCGACCATGACGAGTGAAAATGCGGTGGCAATGATATTGACACGGCTTACACTCAGCAATTCCTCATGCGACAGGACTGCACTCCCTGTCAGTCGCAGTCGGACACCGTGTTGCTGATTGATCTCCAGTTCATCGGCAAGTTTCCGGATTGCCGCAATGGCATCGGTAGCGGGTAACAGATGACCATAATCAAGATAAGGCTGGATTATTATAAATTCACGGTGAACACTCCCGGTGTTTTCCTTGCCATCCATCAGGTTCTGCCAGGAAACCTGAAACGGCTGATTGTCGCGTGTTGCCGATAAGGCAAGCCTGATCTGTTTGAACAGGGGCGCCAGATCAATCTCTTCGCCATCACCTGTTGCCTGTAGTGCTTCGGTTAACATGGAAAACAGGCCGCGCATACTCTGATCGTCAACCAGGCGGGCCAGGAAGGGTTGAATTGCTGCCAGGTTATCGGAGAGGTCCCGTAACTCCTCTGTACTGAGGAACAGGAATGCCGACTGCCTGAAAAAAGGCAGTGCACCCGGGGCATAGATATATTTGAAGAGTCCGGAATTTTGTTTAAGGTGGCTATAAAGGTTTTCTGCGGCATCGATCGACTGATCCGGTGTTTCTGATTCAATGACGACCAGGATGTTATTTGTGGACCGGGGGAAAAACTGTTCATACTGGAGATCGAGTTTTCGCCACGGTAATTCCGGTGAAAGCATATCCCGGGTATCGGTATTCATGCCGAGGTTGTCTTTGATATAAAACACGGACCATCCCGCTGCTGTGAGCAGGACCAGGATAATCCATACCCTGAACCGCTGGATAAAAGAGATCCAGCGAAGCAAAACCAGTTCCGGCAGAAAGTGACGACGTTCCGTCATGGCATTATTGGTAATACACCAGGGCAACAACCGGAGGGTGACCTTGCAAACCGGATGTAAATGGATGACAAGCCATTACTGTACAGGTGATTCCAGGCATTGGTTTTATCGATATAAAAGTAGTTCCCGGCTGGTTTGTCCGAGGTGAAGCAATGCCTGTCTCGCTGCCCTGAACCCTTGTGCAAGGCGGATCAGCAGTTTTATCTGGTCGGGTTGACGCAACAGGCCGAAAATAAAATCCGGTAGCACGGGCTGACCGTAACAATCGGTATGTTTCAACACAACCTCCGGCACACTGGTTATTGCGTCATCTGAAATGGCCCGGATTGCCATGTAATCAATATGGGAATAACCGGCAACCGCAGCGATGGCAGCACTCTCCATATCGACCGCTACCGCTCCAGTCATGCTGCGCAGGTGTGCCTTTGCCGTGGCGGAATCCGGTATCTCGTCAGCCTCAGCGAGGGTACCGGCACTGACCCTGAAATTACTTTTTTGCATATAATCATGGAGCCGTTGGCGCCACTCCGGATTGGTCAGGAAAGTTTGCGTGGAATGAATAACCATCTCCGGCACGATCAGGTCACCTGGTTGCAACGATATATCCAGTGCCCCGGCGACACCCCAGCTTACGAGTGATCGTACCTTATATTCGAGCAGTTTTATTGCCCCATTTCTGGCCCGATCCGCACCCGTTCCTGTCACCAGCACGAGTAGATTATCACTTATAAAATAAGGTTGTTCGGGGGGTATATTACACCCCGTCAGACAGGCAGCCTCCGCCGGGAGTGCCGCAATGACGCCAACGCGACTCAATCTGACTGGTTGTTCTGGTTGCGGTAACGGGCCAGGGCCCATAATGGGAAATACTTGGTATAACCGTGATATCTGAGGTAGAAAACACGGGGAAATCCGGGGGCAGTAAAATCCACATCATCCCACACACCATCCGCACATTGTGTCGACAGCAGGTATTCGATTCCCCGTTTCACCGCGACGGTGCAGGTTTCACCGGCAGAAAGGAGGGCCAGCAGGGCCCAGGCCGTCTGAAACGGCGTGCTGCGATGCAGGCGCCGATGTTTGGGCGGGAAGTAACTGTCATTGCTCTCACCCCAGCCTCCGTCTTCATTCTGGATATCCTGCAGCCATGACACAGCGCGGCGGATATAATCCTGTTGCGGATCTTCCCCCGCCACTTCCAGGGCAGTCAGTACTGACCATGTCCCGTAGATATAATTCGTACCCCAGCGCCCGAACCAGGAACCATCCTCCTCCTGTTCCATTTTTAGAAAGTCGATTCCTTGTGCAATGTTATGTGCATATTTTTCCTTGTCTACCAGGGTCAGCAGGGCTATGGATCGTCCGGTAACATCCGCTGTTGGTGCGTCGAGGAGTGCCCCATGGTCGGCAAACGGGATGTAGTTCAGGTAGTACTGTGTATTATTGACCTCAAATGAAGCGAATCCACCGCCGTGGGACTGCATGCCGGCTACCCAGACTGCGGCGCGTTCTATGGCATCCGCATACTGTTTCCCCCCGGTGAGTTGCATGGCCCAGGCCACCATGGACGTGTCGTCGAGGTCCGGATAATAGTAATTACTGTACTGGAAGGCCCAGCCACCACCCAGCAGATTCGGGCAGGGAACGCGCCAGTCACCGGGATCGTCGCTGAGCTGTTTGCCAAGCAGCCAGTCGAGTCCCTTGTCAATCTCTATCGAACCGCCATCTGCCTTGTCTACCTCGATAAACGTCTGGCAGGCCAGACAGGTATCCCATACGGGTGACACACACGGCTGGCAATACACGGATTCCCCCCTGGTTACCAGCAGGTTGTCGATGGCCTGCCTGGCCAGTTTGCGCGTCGGGTGATCGGCGGGATACCCCAGTATCACCAGTGATTCATAGACGTTGACCATGGCAGGAAAGATACCGCCAATGCCGTGTTCTTCGTTCATGCGCGCCAGGAACCATTGCTCACATCGGCGTATGGAAAACCGGCGGATAAAATCCGGCACGAGTTTATCGATGACACGACCGACATGATCGAGGGCGAGAAAGGCGAGGTGTAGTGGTGTGGTTGCACGGAAATAATGTTGTTCATCTTCCGGCGGGACGATGAACAATTCACGGATGTCGATGCCACGGGGATTGGCTGCCTCCGGTTTCATGGTACACAACACGAACAGTGGGACCATCACCGTACGGGACCAGTAGGAAACCTTGCTGATATGGAATGGAAACCATTTGGGCAGAAGGATGATCTCGGCCGGGATAAATGGGGTCGCCCGCCACGGTACCTGGCAGAACAGGGCCAGCAGGATCCGCGTAAATACATTACAATGGACGGCCCCGCCATGATTGAGGATGGCATTCCTTGCCCGCACCATGTGTTCTTCATTGGGGTCGTCACCCACCATCTTGAGGGCATAATAGGCCTTGACCGAGCAACTCAAGTCAAAACCGCCACCGGGATACAGTGACCAGCCATCATGTTCATGCTGGTTGGCGCGCAGGTACCTGGCTATTTTTCCCTCGAGGATGTCATCGATCTCCCCGATGAAATGATTCATGAGGATATATTCAGCCGGGATTGTACAGTCTGCTTCCAGTTCATAAACCCAGTGCCCGTCCGGATTCTGATGGGATGAAATCTCATCCCTTGCAGCAAGGATGGCCTCATCCAGGGCCAGCGGCGCCTCTCTCCTTGCAAGAAAGTCAAAGGCACCATTACCTGTTTCAGGCTCGGTGAGTTTATAGCGAGGTTGCAATGTCATGACGGGATCAGGGCTGAAGTTGAAATATTGCCGGTGTGCTTGTACGGGCTGGTTAGAGGCAGACGGAATCCGTTATTTCAGTCATGCCCGTATTGTATCCCCATTCAGGTTATTATTGTGCTTATCAAACGCCACAGTGAATACCACCAAGTTTCTCATGAATAGGTACCACTGGCAAACGCCGTGCTGTCAGGTTAAATAGATGATTCAGCATCCTGTCCCTGGTGACAAAGAGGCTGGTGGTAATGATGGTGGTTTTGACACACTGTCTTGATATCTTGACCTCTGTGGCATGGGTAAAACTGCGGTTTTTGTTTATTTTATCCAGGGTCAAGACAGCCATCCCCAGGGCCCAGAGGCAGAACCGGCGCAGGCCTTTCTCATGGCGTGGTATAAACAGGGTGTAACGCAGGGCGTTGGCAAGATGTGCCCGCGCCACACCAATCAGTTCACCCAGTCCCTGTTCAAATCCCTTGTCCATCTGTCCGGGTTTTTTCCGGCGGATATCAACACCGTATTTCATGAAAATATCGCGCGGCAGCCAGCAGGCACCGCGATGATGATCTTCCCAGATATCCTTCAATATGTTGGTCATCTGCAGTCCCTGACCAAATGAAACGGACAGTGGCATCAGTACCTCCCGGTGCTGATCGATTTCACCGGAATAGTCGCAAAATAATTCGGTCAGCATCTCTCCAACCACACCTGCGACGTAGTAACAATACCTGCCCATGTCCGGCAGATCAGCCAGGCCATCCAGGCCATCCAGTGTCTCGGCATCCTGATAACGCGCCATTCCCTCTGCCATGATGGCGACACATCGTTCAAGGGCGGCACGCTGTCTTGAATTAAAACTGTGGGTAATGCGGATAACTGCTGCCGTGTTCGCTACCAGGTCCCGTTCATATTCAGTCGTTTCGGTTGACAAAAGCGGGTATAAATCCCCTGCAAAGTGCCCTGCTGAATCGTTACCAGCGACCACCCGGATGAATCGTTCCGCAAGCTGTCTTTTTACGCCGGCACCCATGGTTTTATCATCCTCGATGGTATCGGCTATACGGCATAGCAGATAGGCATTGCTGACTACCCGCTTCAGTGGTTCGGGTAGTTGTGGAATGGTCAGGGCAAAGGTGCGTGAAACATCCTGAAGGATATGCTGCTGGTAGGCTTCATCATCAAGGTCGGTGGATGGAATGGCAGATTTTTTCATTAAATGCAGTTGTGAATCCGGATTGTCATCGATCAGTTACGACCGGTATTTTTTGATCTGTTTGATGCCAGGCAAGATGCCAAATCAGACGGTTTGCAATCAAATAGCAAACACATAATCATCAGTACCTGATGGTAATCGTATCACGCGTTTTGCAGGCCGTGCTGGTTGTTATCCCCTCCCAGACCTCCCGCACTGACGGTAGCGGGTTGATCCAGTGCAGATTTCCCGATCCTGGATATCACCTCCCAGAGCGGCCCCGGGAATTTATGCAGATTGACCATGACTTGTTCGAACGAGGTCAAAAAATAATGCGCATCCGCTTCATTGATGATGAGTGGCGGGATCAGCTTGATGACATCGATATGATGCCCGGCCACCTGGGTCAGTATCCGGTGGTCATGCAGCAATGGAATCGTGATGGCCTGGGGAAACAGGCTCTTGTTCAGTTTGTGTGCCAGTTGCCACGCGCAATTCAGTGAAAACGTCCCGGGTTTGGCGAATTCGATCCCGATCATCAGGCCACGCCAGCGGATGTCGTGGATGAACTCGAAGCGTTCCTGTAACAGGCACAGACCATTACCGATGATAGCGCCGATATGTTTCGCATTCTCCAGCAGGTTTTTTTCATCCAGGTAAGCAAGCGAGGCCAGTCCCGCCACCATCGCCAGACTGCCCTGGCCAAAGGTCGATGAATGCACAACGGAACGATCCATCGAGGAAAATACCTTTTCATAAATCCATTTACGCAGGAGGACTGCGCCAACCGGTACGAGGCCGCCGGAAAGTGACTTGGACAGTACAACCATATCCGGGTCGACATCGCCGTCATGCTCGAGGGCCAGGAACCGGCCGGTACGCCCCATACCCGTCTGCACCTCATCTGCGATAAACAGGGCACCATGATGCCGGCATAAGGCAGCGGCATTTCTTAAATAGCCGTCATCCGGAATATTTACCCCTTTACCCTGGATCGGCTCGACAACAAAAGCGCCGATTTTCCCGCTGGCAAGGGCATCCTCGAGCGCATTCAGGTCATTGAAAGGGATCTCGACGCAGCCCGGTAAAAGGGGTCCGAAACCTTCCCTGAACAGGTTATCGCCATTGATGGAGAGGGAACCGTTACTCAGGCCGTGAAAGGATTTTCTGGCATGAATAATCCCGGCCCGTCCGGTCGCACAGCGTGCGAATTTGATCGCCGTTTCAATGCCCTCTGTGCCGGAATTGGTGAAATAGACGTAGTCAAGCTGGTTGGGCATCCTTTTTTTCAATTGCTCTGCCAGGAGTCCTGATAATAAAGGGGCTTCCATCTGTACCAGGCTTGGATAATCACAGTTCAGGAATTCAATCAGGGCATGCTGGATATCCGGGTTATTCCTTCCCATGTTGAAGACCCCGTAACCCGCCAGCATATCCAGATACCGGTTGTTCTGTATATCCCACAGATACTGGCCTTCTGATCGCGTATAACAGCGGTCAAAACCGATCGTGTGCAGGGTTTTGGAAAAACGGGGATTGACATGAGCCTCGTGCAGCCGGTAATTCTCCCCTGCAGCATCCTGCAGGAGCGCTTTTATATTCAAGGTCATCTTTCTATCTCAATCCATTGTTAACACCGGATATGTCTCATCGTGCTCATTCAAACGCCAGACTGTACCCCTGACAAGCTATCCAGGACCATCGGTAGTGAATCAAGCTGTCGGGAACGAATTTCAAGGTTACACTATACCGAAATCCGGCGATCTGTTGACAAAGGATAATCATATACGGGCAACAAATATACATTGATTTGCTTGACACAGGTTATAACTTCACGAAGATTACACAGAAACCGGAAATTTTATTCGCCGGCAGGCGATAACAAGCTTTTTTCCTGATGACACAGACAATCCCGATTCCATCCCAGGCTGACTATTTTCTCCAAGATATCCTGCAGAAAGCACAGGGTATTGGTTGGTGGACAGGGGATATTTCACAGGCATCGGGACATCCCGATGCCATCAAACATGCGATCCGGTCTATCCGGAAACCGGCCTATTGCCTGTTGCGACAGGATGGGGTACAGGTCGTTGCCACGCATGGTCATGCCAGCATTGGCGGAAGACAGGCTTCCCACGAGGCATTGCCTCTCATTGGCTATGCACCGACGATATCCCCCACGCAACTGGGAGACCCCGTATTTTGTCAGGATCATGGCATCCGCTACCCTTATATGACCGGTTCCATGGCCAACGGTATCGCCTCGATGGGGCTGGTCGAGGCCGTCGCCGGTGCCGGGCTACTGGGGTCCTTTGGTGCGGCCGGGCTGGGTTTGCAGGAGATTGAAGCCGCCATCGATCAACTTGCGCAAAGACTGGTGGACCGACCCTATTGTTTCAATCTCATCTACAGTCCCAATGTAAAAGGTCATGAAGAGGCAGTTGTTGACCTGTATCTGCGACGCGGCATCCGCCTGGTTGAGGCCTCGGCCTATATGAAACTTACCCTGCCGGTGGTGCGTTATCGTGTGCACGGGATCCGGCGCAGGCAGGATGGACAGATTGAGACGCCGAACCGGATCATTGCCAAGGCCTCGCGCATTGAAGTAGCCAGCAAATGGTTCAGTCCCCCGCCGGTAAAATTACTGACAAAACTGGTGGAGGCAGGGGAAATCACAACGGAACAGGCCGAGCTTGCTGCACATATCCCGATGGCACAGGACCTGACCGTGGAGGCGGATTCCGGCGGCCATACCGACAACCGGCCGGCGATCACGCTGTTACCGACCATGCTGGCATTACGAGACCGGTTGCAGACACAGTACCCGTATTTACAGTCACTCCGCGTGGGTCTGGCCGGCGGTATCGCCACCCCCGTATCCGCCGCCGCCGCCTTTGCCATGGGCGCCGCCTATATCGTCACAGGCACAGTCAATCAGGCCTGTGTGGAATCCGGCAGCAGTGATCTTGTCCGGCGCATGCTGGCCGAGGCGGAACAGGCCGATGTGGCCATGGCCCCGGCCGTCGATATGTTCGAAATGGGGGTCAAGGTACAGGTACTAAAACGGGGCACCATGTTCGCGATGCGTGCCAACAAACTATATGAACTCTACCGGGCTTGTGATTCCATTGAGACGATCCCCCTGAAAGAACGCCAGTCGCTGGAAAAATCGATCTTTCATGCACCGCTGGATGAAATCTGGGCGATAACCCGTGACTATTTTCTGCAACAGGACCCGGAACAAATCTCCCGCGCCGGGGCTGATCCGAAACATAAAATGGCCCTGATCTTCCGTTGGTACCTGGGCCTTTCCTCGCGCTGGGCCAATGCGGGCGAGGCCTCACGCCAGATCGACTACCAGGTCTGGTGCGGACCCTCGATGGGTGCATTCAATGAATGGGCCAAGGGGACCTGGCTCGCGGAACCGGGCAAGCGCAAGGTGACGACTGTCGCCATGAATATCCTGTTTGGGGCCGCTGTGGTGGCACGGATAAACTACCTGCGCAATCAGGGGGTGCGACTCCCCCAGCAGGCCCTGGCAGTTGAACCTCTTGCAATCGATGTGATTGAGGAATATCTGAATTGAAGAAAAACCGGCAACAGGACAGGAACAGGACAGGGGAGAATGTACCCATCGCGATCATCGGTATCGGCTGCCTGTTCCCGAAGGCCGCCAACGCCGGTGATTTCTGGTCGAATATCCGGGAGGGTGTGGACGCCATCACCGGGGTTCCGGCCAGTCACTGGAATACGGAAGATTATTTCCATCCCGAACCGGCGACACCGGATATGACCTATGCCCGCCGCGGTGGATTTATCGATGCGGTCGACTTCAATCCCCTGTTGTATGGCATGAGCCCGAATAATATCGAAGCAACGGATACGACCCAGTTGCTGGGTATGGTCGTGGCGCGTCAGGCCCTGCTCGATGCCGGCTATTCGACCGGAAAGGGGGCCGGTGATGGCAGGGAATTTGATCGTGACCGTACCAGTGTCATCCTGGGCGTTACCGGTACCCTGGAACTGGTGATCCCACTTGGTGCCCGGCTGGGACATCCCGTCTGGCGCAAGGCCCTGGCCGAGGCCGGTGTGGATGCCGGGACAGCCGAGGAGGTCGTCCAGCGGATTGCGGAAGCCTATGTGCCGTGGCAGGAGAATTCGTTCCCGGGTCTGCTGGGGAATGTCGCCGCGGGACGGATTGCCAACCGCTTTGATCTCGGCGGGACCAACTGTGTTGTGGATGCGGCCTGTGCCAGTTCCCTTGGCGCTATTCACCTGGCGGCAATGGAACTCTCGGCCGGGCGCTGTGATATGGCGATCAGCGGGGGGATGGATACCTTCAACGATATCTTCATGTACATGTGTTTCAGCAAAACCCCGGCCCTGTCACCCACCGGGAACAGCCGTCCCTTTGATCGCAACGCGGACGGAACCATCCTCGGTGAAGGACTGGGTGCGGTTGTGCTGAAGCGGCTGGAGGATGCGCGCCGGGATGGTGATCATATCTACGCGGTGATACTGGGGATGGGTACCTCCAGTGATGGGCGAGGTCAAGCCATCTATGCACCCAGTGCCACGGGACAGGACAAGGCACTCCGGGATGCCTATACCCAGGCCCGGGTTACCCCGGCAAGCATTGAACTGGTCGAGGCCCACGGTACCGGTACTATCGTCGGTGATGCCGTCGAGGCGGAGGCACTGGCGGAGGTCTATCGTGATGACAAGCCGGACGGGACGTGGTGTGCCATCGGGTCTGTCAAATCCATGATCGGACATACCAAGGCGGCCGCTGGTGTCGCCGGCCTGATCAAGACCGCCATGGCACTGAAGAACAAGGTCATTCCGCCTACCATCAAGGTAGACCAGCCCCTGCAACAGCTCGAACCGGGCAAGGCGCCGATCTATGTGAATACCGTCAAACGCCCCTGGGTAGCCAGCGCTGGGCATCCTCGGCGTGCGGCGATCAGTGCGTTTGGTTTCGGGGGCAGCAATTTTCACTGCGTGTTGGAAGAGGCGGAGACAGACAAGACCGCGATCGAATGGGATGGCAGGGTCATCGTGATTGCCTGCAGTGCCGACAGCAAAGAACAGTTACGTCAGCAACTCGATGCAATCGATATTGATCAAGCCTGGTCACAATTGCGGGCCATGGCCGCCCGGTCCTGTCAGGCATTTGACAGGAAGCAACCAGAGCGTGTGATCCTCGTCGTTGAACGGGAGATAACCGTCCTTGGGCACTTGATGCGGGATAGCAAACAAATGTTGTCGGAATATACCGACGGCAGATACGGACAGTTACCCGCAGGTGCCTGGTATGGTTCAGGTGAAGTGGACGGCAAACTGGGGGTCCTGTTTCCGGGGCAGGGGGCGCAATACGTCGGTATGTTGCGTGACCTGGCCTGCCAGTTTCCACAGGTAATCACGGTGCTGGCACATGCCAATGCAACGTCAGGAGAGACAGAACATGGTCAGCGCCTGAGTGATCTTGTTTATCCCATCCCGGTATTCACGGAGGAGGCACGCCGGCAGCAGGAGCAGACACTGCGTGCCACGCAGAATGCACAACCGGCGCTGGGCGCCGTCAGTCTCGCCGCCATGCGCATACTTGAGCATTTCGGTGTCAATGCTGGGATTACCGCCGGGCACAGTTATGGTGAACTCGTCGCGCTCTGCGGTGCGGGGCGCATTGATGAGACTGCACTGCACCGTTTGTCCAGGCGCAGGGGTGAACTCATGGCGGACGGGCAGGGCGATCGAGGTGCCATGCTTGCCGTGGCCGCCCCCGTTCCTGTGGTACAGGAAATTCTGGACGCCGAACAACTCGACCTGGTCATTGCGAATTACAACGCCCCGGCACAGATAATCCTGTCCGGGGCAACGGCACAGATCGAAAAGGCCGCTGAACTGTGTCGGCGGCATAAACTACGAGCCACGAGGCTGCCGGTATCCGCTGCCTTCCACAGCCGCTTTGTGGCAGATGCGGAAGCCCCTTTTGCCGGGGCACTGGCGGCGCTGGAATTCAGTCCGGGCGAGATCACGGTATTGTCGAATACCACTGGGGAAATCTATCCGCAGGACAGCGATGAGGCAAAAAATCTGCTGGCCGGACAACTTGCCCGCCCGGTGCAATTCGTGCGCGAGATCGAAAGGATGGTGGAGCTGGGTGTACAGACCTTCATCGAGGTTGGACCGGGCAGTCGTCTGACCGGCCTGGTAGAGTCCATCCTGGATGGGAGGAAGCACCATGCATTTGCCCTGGATGCCTCATCGGGCAGGCGCAGCGGCCAGGTTGACCTGGCCTGTCTACTGGCAGCACTGTCTGCGCTTGGTCATGACATCTCCCTGCAACGCTGGGATGCCGGTTACCTCGAAACGCTTGTTCCGGATACGGGCAACAAACCGGCAATGACCATCCCGATCTGCGGCGCCAACTACGTCAAACCGCGGGAGAAACGCCCACCCGGTGCTGCAAAGACGATGAAACAAGCACAACCTGCGGGGCGGACGGTGACAAGCAAGCCAGCGGACAGTGGTCAGCAATCCGTTGCCGGCAATATCGATACCTCGCAGGTCCAGGATGCCCTGCTTGTGACACAGCAGGGTATCCTGGCCCTGCAAAAGATGCAGGAGCAGACCGCAGTCCTGCATCGGCAGTACCTGGAAGGGCAGGAAACGGCGCAGCGCACCATCCAGCAACTGCTGGGGCAACAGCAACGCCTGCTGGGCCTGAGTCCCGCCAGCGTGGAGGTGCCCGTGAGATATGACCTGATAGCACCAGTCCCGGCAGCGGCCTGCAAATCAGTTCCGGTGTCAGGGGTAGGTGAATACAGGCCTGTGAATCCACCGGGCCCGGAACGGGAAATCCCGGCACCAAGCCGGCACGGTGCCGATAATGAAACCGTTATCGCAACCGGGATCGGGGCGGATATCCATAATGTCCTGCTCGAGGTGGTCTCTGAAAAGACCGGCTACCCGCTGGAGATGCTGAGCCTCGACATGAGTCTGGATACGGATCTGGGGATTGATTCGATCAAGCGGGTCGAAATCCTGTCGGCATTACAGGAGCGATTGCCTTGGGCGCCGACTATTCAACCGGAGGAACTGGGTACCTTTCAATTTCTGCAACATATCGTTGAATTCCTGGCAGACGGGGTTGGGAAAACAGCTTCGTCAGCACCTGCTGCAGACAAGACAGACGCACATAAGAAAACGCTTGCATCGGTAGCGAATACCGGTTTGCAGGAAACCTTGCTTGCGATCGTCGCCGACAAGACTGGCTATCCCGGTGAGATGCTCAGCCTCGACATGAGCCTGGATGCCGACCTTGGTATCGATTCGATCAAGCGGGTGGAGATCCTGTCTGCCCTGCAGGAGCGATTGCCTGATGCACCGGTGGTGACACCGGAACACCTTGGCAAGCTCCAGACCCTGCAGCAGATCGTGGACTTTCTTGCTGCCGGTAACGAGCCCGCCACGCGAAAAGAGTCACCGACGGAGGGGGGACCGGTGCCTGCCGCCACGGATATTCTGCTCGAGGTGGTTGCCGCGAAAACGGGTTATCCGATAGAGATGCTCAACCTCGACATGAGTCTGGATCTGGATCTCGGCATCGATTCCATCAAGCGGGTGGAGATCCTGTCCGCGTTGCAGGAACGGTTGCCGGAAATGCCCGCCATCAAGGCGGAGGAACTGGGTACCCTGCAGACCCTGCGGCAGATCGTGGCATTGATGACGGTGACTGCGGTCGATACGGCGAAGGCAAAGGCACCGACGGAAACCGATCGATCTCCATCGCTGCATGACGATGTGCAAATCAAACGCGGCATTGTGACGGTCATGCCACTGACTGAAAAAGAAAAGCGCGGGCAGATCCTCCTCCCGGACCAGGCCATCATCTGGGTAAGCGATGAGGGAACAGAATTGACGCAGGCGGTATGCAGGGCACTCAGGGCGAGGGGACTTGCCCCTGAGGTGGTGGTGATGGGGACAGTGCCGGATAACAAACCTTCCGGTCTGCTGCTGCTGTCGCCAACGGCCCCCCGGGACGATTATCTTTATGAGGCATTCCAATGGCTGCAGCGGGCAGGTACCCATCTGCGGCGGACTGGAAAAGAAAAACAGGCCATTCTGGTCAGTGCCTCCCGCCTCGGTGGCAGGTTCGGCATTGGGGATATTGGCGATGCCAATCCGATCAGCGGCGGGCTGGCCGGCCTGGTCAAGTCTGCCGATAAGGAGTGGCCGGAGGTGGTATGCAAGGCACTGGACCTGCCACTCACCGGGGATAGCACAGAACTGGCGGCCTTTATCGTCGAGGAGGCCCTGTTGCAGGGACCACTGGAAACCGGTCTCGGCGAGGATGGGCCTTGTATTGTTACCATCGAATCACAGCCTCTTGATGAAGATGTGTCGCCGGTCAGCAATGTTCTTGCCCCGGGCGACCTTGTGGTCGTCTCCGGCGGGGCGCGCGGAGTCACGGCCAGGGTGGCCGTCGAACTGTCCAGGACCTGTCAGGCAAGCCTGCTCCTGCTGGGCAGGAGTCCGGAACCCGTTGCCGAGGCGGACTGGTTGCAGGGACTGACGACCGAAGCCGATATCAAGAAGGCCCTCCTGGCGCACAGCGCTGACGGCACACGACCCGGTGAGCTTGAAAAAAACTACCGGAAGATCATGGCCAACAGGGAGATCCTTGCCAACCTGCGACGGATCGAATCGGGCGGCGGCAGGGCGGTGTACCGGTCTGTCGATGTGCGGGATAGCGTTGCGGTGGCAGGGGTGATTGATGAGGCAAGGCAATCCCTGGGGCCCGTACGCGGCCTGATCCATGCCGCCGGTGTGCTGGCGGACCGGTTAATTGAAGACAAGACCGCCGAACAGTTTGCCGAGGTCTATGCAACCAAGGTGCAGGGACTCACTGCATTACTCCATGCAGTTGAACAAGATGAGCTTCGTGTCCTGATCCTGTTTTCCTCCTCCTCCGCGCGCTTCGGCCGCAAGGGCCAGTGTGATTATGCCGCCGCCAACGAGGTACTGAACAAGATGGCACAACAGCAGGCCAGGCGGCGCCCTGACTGTCGCGTTCTCAGTGTGAACTGGGGGCCCTGGGATGGCGGGATGGTGACTCCGGCACTGAAGCAACTATTTGCAAGCGAGGGGGTTGGTATCATTCCCCTGCAGGCAGGCGCGGATTACCTGATGCAGGAAATTTCAGGAAACGGTCCGGTGGAGCTTGTTATCATGGGTTCCGTGCACGCTGCTGTAGCGGCAGAGACCACCGGGCAGGCAACGATTGCCGGCAGTACGCTGCATGTGGCCTTTGAACGGAGATTGAGCATCGAAGAATATCCGTTCCTCACATCTCATGTGATGAACGGGGTTGCGGTACTGCCTGTGGCCATGATGGCGGAATGGTTTGCCCACGGGGCCATGCATGATAATCCGGGACTGCTGTATACCGGTTTCGATGAGCTGTGCGTCTTCAAGGGCGTTACGCTGGAACCGGATACCAAAGTGGATTTACAGCTGCTGGCGGGACTGGCAATCAAATCCGGTGATGTTGAAATTGTGCACGTTGAATTACGCAGCGGGAACACCCTGCATGCACAGGCCCGGGTTGTTCTGGCGGCAGCTTATCATGAGAAACCTGATCCTGTTGCGCCAATAGTGACAGGTAAATATCCATTCAGGAACGACGAGGTCTATCAGTCCGGACAACTTTTCCATGGCCCTGCCTTACAGGGTATCAAATCGATCGATGCCTGTAGTGACCGGGGCATGGCTGCACAGGTAATGGCGGCACCAAGGCCATCGGAGTGGATGGAGAAACCGATTCGGTCAACCTGGTTGTCCGATCCACTCGCGCTGGATGCCGCTTTTCAGATGATGATCCTGTGGAGTTTCCAGCAACTGGGCGCGGGATCACTGCCAACGGCCATTGCCCGTTATCGACAGTATCGGAAAAGTTTTCCCTTGGAGGGGACGCAGGTTGTCATCCGCATTGACGAGCATACGGAACACCGCGCCCGCTCCACCATCGAATTCCTTGACCAGGAAGGTGGGCTGGTGGCCCGCATGGAAGGCTATGAATGTGTCATCGATGTGTCACTCAGCAAGGCCTTTGCCCGCAATCAACTGGAGACACCCCTTCCTAGGGGTCAGGTCTTTCATTGACATATCTAAACTGGCCGTGCTAATATAAAATCATGGCTAGACCATTGCGAATAGAATATCCGGGGGCGGTATATCACGTCACCACGCGTGGCAACGCGCAGGCGGATATCTATCTGGATGATACGGACAGGGAAAAATTTCTGAAAATTCTTGGCCAGATATGTGACCGCTATCACTGGCATTGTTATACCTATTGCCTGATGGGAAATCATTACCATCTGGTGATAGAAACACCGGATGGGAACCTGGCCAGGGGTATGCGGCAACTGAATGGCAACTATACCCAGGCATTCAACCGGCAACATCAGCGTGCCGGCCATCTGTTTCAGGGACGCTATAAGGCCATCCTGGTTGATAAAGACAGTTATTTACTGGAAGTCATCCGCCATGTCCTGCTCAATCCGGTTCGCGCCCGCCTGACCAATACCGCCGGCCAATGGCGCTGGAACAGTTACCAGGCCATGATCGGGAAAACCAGCGCCCCAGATTGGCTTGCCCGTGACTGGGTACTGAGCCAGTTTGCGAGACGCACTTCGACAGCACGGCAACGCTTCATCCAGTTTATCAAGGAAGGTAAGGAACAACCCCGTATCTGGACCGATCTCCGCCAACAGATTTACCTGGGAGATGAACGGTTTGTGGCGAAGATGATAAAAAAAATCGGCAAGGAACAGGATCTGTCCGAAATCCCGCGCAAACAGAAACGACACCCCCAAAAATCCCTGACATCCTATGCAGAACGTTATCCACGCAACAAGGCGATGCGGTTGGCCTACGACAGCGGAGAGTACACTCTGAAGGCAATCGCTGATCACTTTGGTGTCCATTACAGCACGGTGAGTCGGGTGGTTAATCAGGATCAGTAACCGTTGCCCGTGGTCAGTTGAAAGTTGTTAACAACCAGCCACACACAACCTGCAACAAGCATCTTTGTCATACTAACCGTCAAGACATAAAGGGTATGAGCAGATTCTTATGCCCGGGTGGAATTTTGTGCTAGTATAATCTGACTAGACTGACTATAAAATGGAGATCATTATGGGCACATGGCAGCTTCAGGAAGCAAAGGCCCGCTTGAGCGAGGTCATCAAGAAAGCAGATAAGGAAGGCCCGCAGAGCATTACGGTCCACGGCTATCCCACGGCAGTAGTTATTTCACGCAAGGAGTATGAACAGCTGAAGCAACCACAGGGGAGTTTTGTTGAGTTCATGCGCCGGTCGCCGCTCTACGGTGTAAACATTGACCTTAAGCGCGAGCAGACGCTCACGCGCAAGGACGACATCGCATGAGCTACCTGCTCGACACCAACATCGTATCCGAGACGATCAGGAAAAACCCGAACCGGTCGGTGATCACATGGCTCGATCAGATCCCTGGTGAAGCACTCTTTATAAGTGTTCTGACGCTTGGAGAGATTCGCAAGGGCATCGAAACTCTGAACGACAAGAGACGCCGCGAGAAACTGCGTCTCTGGCTGGAGCATAAGCTTCCGGCATGGTTTGAGGGTCGGCTGCTGCCGGTAGACCTCGCTGTGGCAGATCGGTGGGGCCGTCTGCTTGCAGACGCAGGCAGACCACTTCCCACGATTGATAGCCTTCTGGCTGCGACCGCCCTGCATCATGAACTGCGGCTGGTTACACGCAATGCCCGGGATTTTGATTATCGTGGCCTCGAAGTGATCAATCCATTTAATTGTTAAATATCACACTGACTCCTGATTCATCCCAGGGGACGAGCATATCGATCAATGTGTCAATGAAAGACCTGACCCCGAATGTTCGCGAAATTTTACGGTAGACAATTCCGCGCGGCTAATCTTGAGGATGGGAAAGGGGGGTGTGTTTCAGTATGTCTTTCCGGTTTGATAACGACCTGTCATTGACTTACCAGGGGTTCAGTGCCTATTATTCACTCACTACTACCCCGGTGAGTTTCGACTGCCGGGCGCGGGGCCTCCAGGGAGGCCCTTGCTTTTTCAAGGGACTGAAAATATGAACAAATCACTCTTTCCCCTAATTAACTATCAATGTGGCAATGAAAGACCTGACCCCGAATGTTCGGGAAAACACCATGCAGGTTCCATTGGAA
>MGXK01000005.1:5814-18357 GCA_001802375.1 Gammaproteobacteria bacterium RBG_16_51_14 | reverse complement strand
GATAATCACTGGAACAATTGGCGGCGTACCACGGTTTCTCTGAAGAGGAAGGTTTTGATCGATGGCAAAAGCGGAAGTAACGATCGAAGAGTCAGCCAGTATGTTTGAGAGCGCATATATCGCGGATGCAACGGCTTTGAACACAGACGGGAACGATCCAATTCCCGTCTGTGTTCCGATCATGAATGTTTTTTTAATGCCCCCAGCCGCAGACGCAGGGCATTGAGCTTGATGAATCCATCGGCATCCTTCTGGTTGTAGCTGCCTGCATCCTCTTCAAAGGTAGCAATGGTCATGTCAAACAAACTGTCGGTATCCGACTTCCTGCCCTTGATGGAGACATTGCCCTTGTAGAGTTCCAGACGTATGACGCCGTTGACGCAATGCTGTGTTGCATCGATCAGTGTTTGCAGAACCTGACGCTCCGGGCTCCACCAGTAACCGTTATAGATGAGTCTTGCGTAGCGGGGCATGAGGTCATCTTTCAGGTGGGCGACCTCCCGATCCATGGTCAGTGATTCCATGGCCCGGTGCGCCTTGTGCAGGATGGTGCCGCCCGGGGTTTCATAACAGCCCCTGGATTTCATGCCTACATAACGGTTTTCCACGATATCGGTCCGGCCGATTCCGTGTTTGCCGCCAATCTCATTCAGGGTCTTCAGGAGGGTTGCCGGTGACATGCTGTGGCCATCAATGGCAACGACATCTCCCTTGCTGAAGGTCAATTCAAGAGAGACAGCCTCGTCGGGTGCGGATTTTGGTGATACCGTCCAGCGCCACATGTCCTCCTCCGGTTCACACCAGGGGTCTTCCAGCGGTCCACCCTCGTAGGAGATGTGCAGCAGGTTGGCATCCATGGAATAGGGAGAGCCGCCTTTTCGTTTTGCCTCGATGGGAATGTTGTGCTGTTCCGCATAGGCAAGGAGTTTCTCCCGTGAAGTCAGGTCCCATTCCCGCCACGGGGCGATGACCCGGATCACCGGGTTTAGGGCATAGGCGCCCAGTTCAAATCGTACCTGATCGTTGCCCTTGCCCGTTGCACCATGGGCGATGGCATCTGCCCCTGTTTTCGCTGCAATCTCGACCAGGCGTTTCGCAATCAGTGGCCGTGCAATCGATGTCCCGAGCAGGTATTCGCCTTCATAGATGGTGTTGGCCCGGAACATGGGGAAAACATAATCGCTGACAAATTCCTCGGCCAGGTTTTCAATATAGATCTCCCTGACGCCCAGGGCCTGCGCCTTTTGCCGGGCCGGATCGAGCTCTTCCCCCTGGCCTATATCCGCGGTAAAGGTGACAACCTCGCACTGGTAGGTCTCTTTCAGCCAGACCAGGATGACGGAGGTATCCAGCCCGCCGGAATAGGCAAGCACTACTTTTTTATATTGTTTTTTTACCATGTTGTCTGTCATACGATGAAAGGGTGGCCATTCTAACTGTTCACGCGTGGTGCGGAAAGCGTCTTTGCTATAAAGACCCTGATCTTTTCCAGGACAACGGCAGGTTGATCTACATGCAGCCAGTGCCCCGCATTTTCAATAGAAGCAATCGTTGCAGCCGGGAAATAGCGATGGATGGCAGGATGGCTGCCCTGGTTGATTGCCTCGGATCGAACACCGGCCAGGAACAGCGCCGGTCCCGGGTACTTCCGTCCGGCAAGACTGCGGGGGAATCCATTGATGAACTCCCTGTTTGCCTTGATGGAGGCCAGATTGACACGCCAGTGGAATCCTTTCTCATCGTGTGCCAGATTCCGCAGGAGAAACCGGCGCAGTTCTGCATCTGGTATTGCCGGTGCCAGTTTCTGATCCGCCTCACGCCTGCTTGTGATCGTCTCCACATCAATCGCCCCCATCGCATCAATCGGGACGTCAAACTGATGCCGGTACCGGATCGGTGCGATGTCCAGCACAATCAGGGCGCTGAATAATCCGGGCACCCTGAGTGCGGATGTCATCGCTACCTTGCCGCCCAGGCTGTGGCCGATCATTACCGTTTCTTTCAGGCACAGGCTTTCGATGAGGTGCTCAACATCGTCGGCCATCGCTTCGTAGGTCATGGTCTCGTTGTGTTCCGAGTCTCCATGATTGCGCAGATCCACGGTGATGACCTGATAAGCAGGGGCGAGTTTTTTTGCAATGGGAGTCCAGTTTCCGGAAGAACCCAGCAAGCCATGCAGGATGATCACGGGTTGACCGTCCCCGAAAATGGTGTAATTCAGTTTTACCGGCATGGAATTAGTTACATGCCGCCGGTAATCCGGCTTCATTCAGGCAGCTGCGTGTCCAGATACACAGATACAGGATATCCTCATCCATGCCATCCATCACCTTGTACTGTCTGTACTCCTCTGCCGTTACCCAGGCGTAGTCAGTTGAACTTGAGGAAAAAAACAATTTTTTCATGTTCAGTAAAGTCCGTGTTACGCTATCTACATTGATTAAAAAATCCAGATAATAACCCATACAATCTTAATACATTATGCGGGTTAGCAGGGCGATAAACCTTGCTTATAACTCTGCACCAATTTTTCCCGGAACAGGAACAGAATGTACACAATCGGATCACAACGCATCTACCTGGAGTTGCTATTATTTGCCGTTATTGCATTGTCCCTGATGACGTATTCCTTTTATTTCACCAACCGAATTATCAATACCAGTGGTCCTTTGATCGAAGCTACCGAGAAAATCATACTGGAAACCACGTTGGCACACCTCAGGTTCGAAGAGGTACTCAGTGGAGACCGCCATGAAGATTTGAACGTCGTATGGCGGCATCTGGAACGGGCTGACTGGTATGTCCAGGCTATCCTGCAAGGTGGGGAAAACACGACGACCACGATTCTACCTTTAGAAAATCCCCTCTTGCGCCAGCAATTCCGGGAAGTCCTGGACAAGATCGCAACCTTCAGAAAGGTTACTGAAGAACGTTTCAAATTACATACGTCCAAGGCACCCCTGACGGATATTACCCAACGTTATCACGCGGTATTCTCCGGGTTTCTTGCCTTCGCGGATAAGGTTGAGGAACACGTTTTTGAATTCACCAGCAAGGAGATTATGGTATGCAGGTTTGTACAATGGATACTGGTATTCATTATTCTATTTCTGTTTGTCATGGCCGGAAAAATATTTATTTACCATCATCGTCACCAGGGTGAGTATACCCGCCTTCTTGAAAAGGAAATCACCGAGCGCAGGCGGGTGGAGAATAAAATCAAGCAGGCATATCTTGAGCAGCAGGCACTGGCTGAGATTATGCGTATCTCGTTACAACCACTGACTCTCCAGGAGATGCTTGAGGGGGCTTTGGATGTTCTGCTGTCCTCACCCTTGCTCAAATTGGAGAAAAAGGGTTCCATTTTCCTGGCCAGGGATGGCGAGGACATGCTGGGACTTGCTGTCCAAAATGGTTTCCCCTCACACTTGCAAGTATCCTGCAACATACTTCCATTCGGCAGGTGCCTGTGCGGGCGTGCGGCGGAAAACCGCGAGATCATATTCTCTAGTCATCTGGACGAGCGCCATGAGATAACCTATGAGGGAATGCAACCACATGGGCATTATTGCGTACCGATACTGACTGGCAACGATCATTTACTCGGGGTATTAAATACCTATGTGGAGGCAGGCTATATCAGAAATACCGAAGACGAGCAGTTTCTGAAGGCGGCGGGCCAGACCCTGGCACTCGCCATTTTGAACAAGAGGGCGGAAGAAGCGCTGCGCAAAGAGAAAGACAAGGCACAGAAATATCTGGATATCGCCGGAAGTATAACCGTCGTCATCGATAAAGATCATAAAGTTACCCTTATCAACAGAAAGGGAAGCGATGTCCTGGGGTATGATATTGAACAGATTGTCGGCATGAACTGGTTCGATAAATTCATTCCCGAAAGCATAAGGGACAATGTAAAAGCCGTTTTTATGGGATTAATGACCGGGTCTGTTGATCTGCCCGAATACTTTGAGAATCCCGTCTTGACCAAAAATGGTCAGGAGAGGATTGTCGCATGGTACAACACCATAGTGAGAGATGATGCAGGCAATATTATCGGTACAATGAGTTCCGGAGAAGATATCACCGAGCGAAAACAAGCGGAGGAGGCGCTCCTGACATCCTACCGAAATATGATAGCCATACTGAACAATATGGATTCACTGGTTATTATTACCGACATGGATACTGATGAAGTGCTGTTTCTCAATGAATACGGTAAAAAAACTTTTGGTGACCACACGGGTAAAAAGTGCCTGGAGATCACCAGGTCAGTTCAATCCGAACTATATGAATTTTATAAAAACAGGAAATTATTTTCCGTTACGGACGATTCTGCAGGAGTTCATGTCTGGCAGTACCGGAATACCATGAATGATCGCTGGTACGAATGCCGTGATCAGATCATGGAATGGTTCGATGGACGCATGGTGCTTCTGGAGATTGCTGTTGATATTACGGAGCGCAAACACGATGAGGAGAAGGTCAAATACATGGCTCACCACGATATGTTGACGGGACTGCCTAACCGCATTCTATTTATGGATCGGCTCGAACAGGCAGTAGTAAGATGTCGCCGTGATGGAACGATGATGGCCGTAATGTTCCTCGATTTGGATAATTTCAAACAAATCAATGATTCGATGGGACATGCGATCGGGGATCGGATACTCAAACTGGTATCCGAAAGGTTATTGTCATGTATGCGAGAAACCGATACGGTGGCCCGGTTCGGAGGCGATGAATTTATCGTATTAATGACAGGTCTGAAAAATAGTGAGCCGCCGGCGCAAATGGTGCAAAAGCTGAAAGCGGTGATATCGGCGCCTATCGATCTGGATAATAATGAATTTACAGTGGGTGTAAGTATTGGTATTGCCCTGTATCCAGAGCATGCCAAAATCCCCGAAAAATTAATAGCTTTAGCGGACGAAGCTATGTATGAAGTCAAGAGGAAAACCAGTAACGGCTATCCGTGGAATATTCCCCATTCTTGATATGACCGGCCGGAAAAGCCCAGAGACCGGGTCCAAGCCGGGCATCCCTGTGCATTTTCGAGGAGGTTGATCGAAAATCTTGCATTGATGAGTCTGGTGTTAACGAATGTCATCGTTTCGGGATATACAGATCGGTAATCGTCCCGGCAAAGGCCTCAGCCGCCATGCCGACGGTCTCGGACAGGGTCGGGTGGGGATGAATGGTGAGGCCGATATCCTGTGCATCACAACCCATCTCGATGGCAAGTGCCCCTTCCGCAATGACATCGCTGGCATTCGGTCCGACGACCGCCAACCCAATGATGCGCTGTGTTGCCTTGTCAAACAGGATTTTTGTCAGGCCATCATCACGACCCAGTGATAATGAACGTCCACTGGCCGCCCAGGGGAAGACGCCCTTGCCGTAATCAATACCCTTTTTCTTTGCCTCGTCTTCGGTGAGTCCAACCCAGGCGATTTCCGGATCGGTATAGGCAACGGCCGGGATGACACGTCCATCAAAACCGCTTTTCAGTCCGGCGATCACTTCTGCGGCAATCTTGCCTTCATGGGTTGCCTTGTGGGCCAGCATGGGTTGCCCGGCGATATCTCCTATCGCGAAGATATGAGGTATGTTGGTACGTTGCTGGTCATCGACGGGGATGAATCCCTGTTCATCAACACGGACCCCCGCCTGTTCCGCACCGATTGTCTTCCCGTTCGGACGACGCCCGACGGCAACCAGGATCGCATCAAAATATTCTTTCTCCGGTGCATCCTTGCCGGCAAAGAAAACCTGTAACTGTTTTTTCGTGGCCTTGATCTCCCTGACAACCGTCTGCAGATAGATATTTTCATAACGTTGTTGGATCCGATTCTGCAGGGGACGAAGGATATCCCTGTCACACCCGGTCATCAGGGTATCCAGCATTTCCACGACGGTGATCCTGGAACCCAGTGCCTCATACACGGTGGCCATTTCCAGTCCGATAATACCGCCGCCGATGACCAGCATCCGACCCGGCACTGATTCGAGCAGCAGGGCAGCAGTGGAATCCATGATGCGTGGGTCATCCGGCAGGCCCGGTATCATGGCCGGGTGTGAGCCTGCGGCGATGATGGCATGATCAAAGGAGATAGTGGTTGTCCCCTGGTCACCCTCCACCTGGATCGTGTTCGATGATAGAAAATAACCGGTGCCCCGGATCACCTCTACCTTACGTTGTCTGGCCATGGTTCTGAGGCCACCGGTCAGCTTGTTGACCACACCTTCAACCCATTGACGCACGGCTTTTCTGTCAGGCCTGGGGGTGCCCAGGTCAATCCCTTGCTCTTTCATTTCATGGATTTCAGTGATGACCTTGGCAATATGCAGGAGTGCCTTGGAGGGGATACAACCGACGTTCAGACAGACCCCGCCCAGCGTCGGGTAGCGCTCGATTAATACCGTTTTCCTTCCGAGATCAGCCGAGCGAAAGGCAGCGGTATAACCACCCGGACCGGCACCCATGACAACGACTTCTGCATGCAGGACAGATGCGGTTGCAAAGGAAGCCGTCGCCGGTTCCGGATCTTGCACCGTGTTTTCTTTAACAGGACCGGGGACATCGCCGTCTGCAGAGGAAGTCTCCAGTGTCAGGATCAGACTGTCTTTGGAAACCCGGTCACCTGCGGTTACATGGATTTCCTTCACTACGCCCGAGCAGGGGGAAGGGATATCCAGGGTGGCCTTGTCGCTTTCCAGGGTAATCAGGGATTGTTCTTTCTCGATCCGATCCCCCGTCGCAACCAGAACCTCGATGATTTCGACCATCTCGAAATCACCGATGTCGGGCACGCGAACTTCCTTTATCTCCGGCATGATGGTTTATAAAAGGATATGGCGGATATCTGACAATATCATCACCAGGAACCGGGCGAACCGGGCCGCGGCAACACCATCAATGACGCGATGATCGTAAGAAAGGGCAAAGGGCAGGATCAGACGCGGGATCAATTCTCTCTCCTGGTAGACGGGCCTGATAGTGGAACGGGAGACACCGAGGATCGCCACCTCGGGGGTGTTGATAATCGGGGTAAAGCCGGTCCCGCCGATGCCGCCCAGACTGGATATCGTGAAACAACCCCCCTGGATATCGGCCGGCGCAATTTTCCCGTTCCTGGCCTTGTCACTGAGTTCACTGATCTCGGAGGCAATCTCAAACAGTCCTTTCTTGTCGACATCCCTGATGACGGGGACGATCAGGCCGTCTCGGGTATTCACAGCGACACCGATGTGGAAATATTTTTTTATGACGAGGTTTTCACCATCGGATGTGAGCGAGGAATTGAAATCAGGAAACTTCTGCAGGGCGACGACTGCGGCCTTGACGAGAAAGCTGACGAGGGTCAGTTTCACACCTTCCGTCCGGGCCGTTTCCAGTTTTGATTTCCTGAATTCCTCGAGATCCGTAATATCGGCCTCGTCAAACTGGGTGACATGGGGCACCGTGATCCAGCTGCGGTGCAGGGCCTGACCACCCAGACGTTTAATCCGTGACAGGGGTTTCAGTTCCGTCCTGCCGAATTTTGAAAAATCAACCGGCGGGACAACCGGGAATGGAATGGCAGCACCAGGACCCAGCCGGTTACCAGAGAGCATGCTTTTGGTAAACGCCTTGACGTCTTCTTTCAGGATACGTCCTTTGGGGCCGCTGCCAGTAACCAGGCCGAGGTCGACACCAAGTTCCCTGGCCAGGCGGCGGACCGACGGGCCTGCATGCGCCTTCTCGGATCGGCTGGCACCGACAATCTGTGCACCACCTGGCGCCACAGGCGCCGGTCTGTCCGAAGCAGGGGCAGACTGCCTGTTGTTCCGATCGGCGACCCGGACAGGAGAATCATTCTTTTTCCCTCCGGTTACTGTGTCTTCCGGATGGTTACCCTGAATAGCGGTCCCTGTCTCTTCCAGTACCAGGATGGGCACCCCTTGTGAGATTTTATCCCCCACACGCACCTTTACTTCCCTGACTGTGCCGGTTGCCGGGGAGGGGATATCCATCGTGGCCTTGTCACTTTCAAGCGTGATCAATGTATCATCCACATTGATTTGATCGCCAACAGCAACCGCAATCTCGATCACTTCAACATCCTTGAAATCACCAATATCAGGCAGCAGGATTTCTTTCATGCTTGCCACGCCGATATCCTGCTTCAGACCGTTGCCGGGTTGGGTTTGTCCGGGTCAATCTCATATTTTCTAATCGCCTCCTTCACTGTGGATACCGGTATCTTGTCTTCATCCGCCAGCGCCTTGAGGGCGGCGAGAACAATATAGTACCGGTTCACCTCGAAGAATTTGCGCAATTGTTTGCGTGTATCACTGCGGCCAAATCCGTCCGTCCCCAGTACCACATAACGACCAGGGACAAATTCGCGGATCTGATCTGCATGGATCTTCATGTAATCCGTCGCGGCAACCACAGGACACCCGGGTCCCTGTAAGGAAGACTCGACATAACTGGTTCTGGGTTTGTCCGGATGCGTCCTGTTCCAGCGTTGCGCATCCAGACCATCACGACGTAATTCATTAAAACTGGTCACACTCCAGACATCCGAAGTAATTCCGAAATCCTGTTCAAGTAAATCACCGGCCGCCACTGCTTCGCGCAGGATGGTTCCCGATCCGAGCAATCGTACCTTTCGTTTTTCCTGCTCCCCCTTTTTGAACAGGTACATCCCCTTTACGATACCTGCTTCCGCATTTTCCGGCAGGGGAGGATGTAGATAATTTTCATTCATGACCGTGATGTAATAGAAAATATCCTCATTATCCAGGCACATCCGTTTCATACCGTCCTGGATAATGACTGCCAGTTCGAAGGCATAGGCCGGATCGTAGGCAACACAGTTCGGGATCGTGGATGCCAGGATATGACTGTGCCCGTCCTGATGTTGCAGTCCTTCACCTGCCAGCGTGGTCCGTCCTGCTGTGCCACCCAGCAGAAATCCCCTGGCGCGCATATCGCCGGAAGCCCAGGCCAGATCCCCGATGCGCTGAAAACCGAACATGGAGTAATAGATATAGAACGGAATCATCTGCATACCATGGTTACGATAGGAGGTGGCTGCGGCAATCCAGGAGGCATAGGCCCCCGCCTCATTGATTCCTTCTTCCAGGATCTGTCCTTTTTTGTCTTCCCGGTAATACATGACCTGATCAGAATCAACCGGTTCATAGAGTTGCCCCACGGCGGAATAGATACCGTATTGGCGGAACATACCTTCCATGCCGAAGGTGCGCGCTTCATCCGGCACAATGGGGACCACATATTGGCCAATCTTTTTATCCTTGATCAGGGTATTGAGGATCCGGACGAAGGCCATGGTGGTGGATAGTTCACGGACACCGGTACCGTCGAGTAATTTTTGATGAATACTCAGCGGCGGGATCTCCAGTGCCGGTGCCTTTACACGGTTATTGCAGAAATAGCCGCCGAGCGCCTTGCGCCGTTCCTTTACATATTGAATCTCCGGACTGTCGTCCGCTGGTTTATAGAAGGGTGCATCTGCAACCTCTGCATCGGAGATCGGGATATTGAAACGATCCCGGAATGCCTTCAGGGCAGCTTCCCCCATCTTCTTCTGCTGATGGGTGATATTCTGGCCTTCCCCCGCCACACCCATACCATAGCCCTTGACCGTCTTGGCCAGGATCACGGTCGGTTGCCCTGTATGTTTGACCGCGGCGGCATAAGCCGCATATACCTTGTGTGGATCATGGCCGCCCCGATTGAGCCGCCAGATATCTTCATCCGACATATTGGCAACCATGGCCTTGAGTTCCGGATATTTGCCGAAAAATTTTTCCCGCACGAAGGCGCCGTCATTCGCCTTGTAGGCCTGGTATTCACCATCCACCGCCTCTTCCATCCGTTTATACAGGAGACCCGTTGTGTCGCGGGCGATGAGCGGGTCCCAGTAAGAACCCCAGATGACCTTGATGACATTCCAGCCTGCACCCCGGAACGTCCCTTCCAGTTCCTGGATGATCTTGCCATTGCCGCGCACCGGACCATCCAGCCGTTGCAGATTGCAATTGATTACGAAGATCAGATTATCCAGTTTCCCCCTGGCTGCCAGCCCGATTGCCCCTGTAGATTCCGGTTCGTCCATCTCCCCGTCACCCATAAAGGCCCAGATTTTTCTCTTGCCGGGTTCGAGCAGACCACGGTTTTCCAGGTAACGCATGAACTGGGCCTGATAGATCGCCATTAACGGCCCCAGTCCCATGGAAACCGTCGGGAATTGCCAGTAGTCCGGCATCAACCAGGGGTGCGGGTAGGATGACAGACCGCCCCCATCCACTTCCTGGCGGAATTTGCCAAGCTGTTCTTTCGTGATGATCCCGGTCATATAATCACGGGCATAGATACCGGGTGCCGAATGTCCCTGGACAAACAGTAGATCACCCCGATGTCCCTTGCACGGCGCATGGAAGAAATGATTGAAGCCCACATCATATAAGGTTGCTGATGATGCGAAGCTGGCAATATGTCCACCCAGTTCACTGCTTTGGCGGTTTGCCTGGATGACCATGGCCATGGCGTTCCAGCGTATCAGGGAGCGGATACGCCGTTCCAGGGCGGGATCACCCGGAGACCGTTCTTCCTTTGCTGGTGGTATGGTGTTGAGATAGGCCGTGGTTGCTGAATAGGGCAGGTAGGCGCCGGATTTACGAGCCTTGGCAATCAGTTGTTCCAGGATAAAGTGTGCCCGCTCAACCCCTTCACGTTCCAGGATGGATTCCAGTGCCTCCAGCCATTCCTGCGTCTCCTGTGGATCGATATCGTTTTCTTGTTTTGACACAGTGCATCCTTAAACGTAGCTATGATTTTATATGAAAGATGATATTCATTACGTTTGCAATGCTTTTCGTCGTTATTGGCCATGATAATGAACAGGAATACCTTGTCATTCCGGAAAGTCCGCAGGACTTATCCGGAATCCAGTGATTTCAAACCGTTGCCTGGATACCGGATAACCGCTTGGCGGTTTCCGGTATGACGGATTATGTTTATGGAACAGCAGTAGTGAAAGTACTGACCAGTCGGTTTCCGGCACCCCATGGCTGCCAAATTCGGTTTATGGTTATCCCGGATACTAGTTTAGGATTTTTTCTTACAAAAAAGTATCGAATAGTCGGATAATATTTATCTTGTGGTTCAATGCATAAGTTTGTATTTATATGATCTCGCCTTAATCAAGGAAATCACGATGCCGATCAAGCAGGTTATTTACAACAGTACCAGGCACAAGGTTCCGGTCAAGGTATGGACGGACGACGTGGATGAAAAGGCCAGGCGCCAGCTTGATAACATGGGACAACTGGCATTCATCCATAAACATGTGGCCGTGATGCCGGATGTGCACTGGGGCATAGGGGCGACCATTGGTGCCGTGATCCCGACCTGTCATGCCATTATTCCGGCGGCGGTGGGTGTTGACCTGGGTTGTGGCATGATGGCTGTGCAGACCGGCCTGATGGCGAATCAATTTCCTGACAGTCTGCACGGGATTCGATCTGCAATCGAACAGGCGGTACCGCACGGGCGGACGGACAATGGCGGGAAGAATGACGTAGGGGCATGGAAAAAACCATCAGGTATGGTTACAGCATCATGGGCGAGTCTGATCAGTGTGGACAATCGCTGGAAAAAACTCACACAAAAACATCCGAAAGTCCTCAAGGGTTTTGTCAATACGGATCGGCATCTGGGCACACTGGGATCGGGCAATCATTTTATTGAGGTTTGTCTTGATGAAAATAATCATGTGTGGGTGATGCTGCATTCCGGATCGCGCGGGATCGGCAATCGTATCGGGACCTATTTTATCAATCTCGCAAAAGAGGAAATGAAACGGTTGTTCATCGATATCCCGGATATGGACCTTGCCTATCTCTCGGAAGGGTCGGACTATTTCAACGACTATGTCAATGCGGTTGGCTGGGCGCAGGATTACGCCAGGCGGAACCGGGAAATCATGATGGGTAATGTACTGGCAGCCATGTCTCATGAGATGGGTATTCCTGTCAAGGCAGACATCATGACGGTCAACTGCCACCATAATTATGTCGCCAGGGAATATCATTACGGCGCCGATGTCTGGGTAACGCGTAAGGGCGCCGTCAGGGCAGGGGCAGGCGAACTGGGCATCATCCCCGGTTCCATGGGGGCCAGGAGTTTTATTGTCCGGGGCAAGGGCAATCCGGAATCGTTTTGCTCCTGTTCACACGGGGCGGGCAGGAAGATGGGGCGTAAAGAGGCAAAAAGAAGGTTCGGGACGGATGACTTGAAAAAGCAGACGGCGGGGGTGGAATGCAGGAAGGATGCCGATGTCGTGGATGAAATACCCTCCGCCTACAAGGATATCGATGAGGTGATGGCCAATCAGTCTGATCTCGTTGAGCCGCTCTACACCTTAAAACAGGTAATCTGTGTCAAGGGTTGATGACGGGAACCGGGATTACGCCAGCAGATCACAGGCATCGTCATTGCCTGCAAACAGAAAAACATCCCCTCTTGCC
>MGXK01000005.1:0-5748 GCA_001802375.1 Gammaproteobacteria bacterium RBG_16_51_14 | reverse complement strand
GTGAAGTAGATGGTGATCCTGTCATCTT
Source organism: Gammaproteobacteria bacterium RBG_16_51_14 (assembly GCA_001802375.1). Lineage (GTDB taxonomy): Bacteria > Pseudomonadota > Gammaproteobacteria > Eutrophobiales > Eutrophobiaceae > RBG-16-51-14. The sequence goes on along the minus strand of MGXK01000005.1, from coordinate 5,720 downwards.
CATATTCATTATCAGAGAACAAGGCCATGTCCGATGGGCCATCCGCTATCATGAATAACCTTTCAAACTCGTCTTCCAGTTTGATCAGGGCGCGTTCTTCTTCGATCTGTTCGGTGGTAAATGATACCTTTTGCCAGGACATTTTAAGGGCCTCAAAAAATCAGTTTTTTACTATTGTAGACCACAAATTAGTAAGTAAGAGGAAAAAAGCTGCAATCCGGGCAAGTTAATGGAACAATTTAGATTAGAAAGGTTCTTGTTTATTTATGTAGTTCCTGTATCTCTTCTTCCAACTGCTTGTGGTAAGAGACATAAAGTAATTTTTCATCGGATTATCAGAAAAGTAAGGATAGTTATTCGCAGTCCTGACTTCCGGAATAATTAATTGCCCCAGTTCATGATCCAGGGATTCAATTCATCGTGTGGCATAGGTCTGGCGATATAGAACCCCTGGGCAACATCACAGCCCATTCTTTCCAGTTCATTGAGTATCTCCTCGTTTTCCACACCTTCCGCCACGGTATTCAGATTGAAATTATGAGCGAGATCAATAACTGATTTAACAATATTCGCATTGCCCTTATCTTCATTCATATTGAGAACAAACGATTTGTCAATTTTAATTTCATCAACGGGTAATTTCTTAAGGTATGACAATGAAGAATAGCCGGTACCAAAATCATCGATAGAAATCTTGATTCCCGAATTATGCAGTTGTCCAAGGCTGTTGAGGCTGGCTTCAGGATTAGACATTATCGCTCCCTCAGTGATCTCCAGAATCAGCTGCGAAGGGTTTGTGCACCATATGCTTATTGTATTCATAATCAGACTGGCTATATCAGGGTCATTCAGGATTTGAGCTGAAATATTCAGGGCTATGGAATAATTACTGTTAATTGCCAGAAGGTCCTTGCACTGTCGCAATGCGATAGTTATTGCCTTTACTGTCAGTGGCGCAATCAGTCCGGTTGCCTCGGCAAGATTGATAAAGGTATCAGGCTTAACCTCACCCAGACTGTTACTTGTCCATCTAGCTAATACCTCAAATCCTGCAATAGTCCTGTCCTTTAGATGAATCTTTGGCTGATAAAAGAATTCCAGCTTGTCATTGATGGTTGCTTCTTCCAGTTCGGTTCTCATTACATATGTCGTTGTGCCATCATGATCATGAATATCGGAGTAAATCATGTATCCATCCTGGTTTCTTCTGGCATAGGTAACCGCTGTATCTGCGTGCTTGAACAATACTTCTGAATCCAGGGCATGATCCGGATATATTGAAACTCCTGCAGCAAGTTTAATTTTTATCAGCTGACCGCTTATCTCCATCGGGTTGTCACACAATCCAAGGATTCGATTGGCTGCAATGATGCCTTGTCCTATTCCATTGAGATTGGAAAGAACGAGAGCAAATTCATTATCCCCGATGCGCACTATAAAATCCCCTGGTTGTAACAGGCTTTCAAGCCTGTTGAATAATTCCTGTAGCAGCTTATCTGCAATTTCATATCCAAATTCGTTATTTATCTCACGAAGATGTTTTAAATGGACAATAATCAAGGCGAGCAGGGTATTATTTTTTTGCGCCGAATGAATTTTCCGGTTTAATTCACTTAATAAACGTCTCCTGTCAGGTATCAGGCTGGTTTCAATATTCATCTGAAAATATTATTCCGGGAAATAATTTAGTGAACCTTGGTTGACATAACCATGCAAGACAATACATCCAGAACAATCCGGCAGATCCGTATAACCGGTTGAGATATTAAAGATAATATTTGTTTTGGTCGATCCCATAGGAACCCGGTACAAGTACGTTTTTTATCCCCAGGGGATTACCATTATCATCCTCTGTTTCCCTGATTAAATCGATAACCGGTGAAATACCATAAGAGATTTTTCTGGAGTCAAGGACAAGCGAAATCTTCGGCCGCAAACGACGTGTCCGGTTCTGGCTTATGACGATTCCTACCTGCCCGGTGGTTAATTCCACCAGGGTGCCAATCGGGTATATACCAAGGCACTGGATGAAAGCCTCAATCAACTCTTCCATAAAGGCGGTGTTACGCCACTGGTAAAGTTTTTTGATTGCATCATGGGGTGATAAGGGCTGTGCATGAGGACGTATATTTGTAATCGCGTCATAGGTATCAACAATGCCCGCAATACGTCCAAAGGCCGGTATTGCCGGCCCTTTTCGTCCCAAGGGATAGCCGTTACCATCAAATCGTTCATGATGAGTCAAGGCGATCTCTACAGCCTCTTCAGGAATTTCTTTCATTTCCCGAATAAGTTGTGCGCTGTATTCAACATGCTTTTTAATGATGGTAAACTCATCATCCGTATAGCTGGATTGTTTTTTTAGCAATTCAGCCGGTAACTTCACTTTTCCGATATCAAAAAGCAGGGTGCCCCACGCCAGAATAGTCAAATCTTCCCTGGGCAAACCCAGATATCGGCCAAATGTCGTCGCCAGAATGCTTGAGTTTATACAATGGCCATAACTGTAGTCATTAATTCCCTTGAGTGTTGTCAGGAACAGGCAGGCATCCTGATTTCTCAGGATGCTTTCAACCATCTGTGTGACCGGGGCTTCAAGACGCCTGATATCAACCGTTTTATCACTGCCGATAGATTTGAACAGTTCTTCAAATCTTGCTGTCAGATCACGATGAACATTTATTGCTGTTACCAGTTCTTCCTTGACGGATATTGAGTCCTTATAAACAGGTTCTGAAGGTGTAAAAAAAACTGCATCCGGTTTAGGGGAATTTCCGGTTTTGGTTATATGACCAGGTACGCTGGCAGCATGCCGACCGGGTACGACTGATGACCGGGTAGAAGCATCAATATAGACATACTTGCAATATTTTTTCAGTGTTTCAATTTCCCCGGTGGTTTTAATACAAAAACCCTGTAAAAGAAACGGTGTGTCAAGCCATGGGCGGTCAAGGTCGCAGACTACCATGCCAATATCAAGATCTTCTGTATTAACTTTTACTTTTGTAACATCCATGGCAGGTATTATAAAATCCAGTTCTTGTTTCTTCTGTTTATTTTATACTTAAAAGGTAAAGTAAAATTCAAAAAACGGGTCTTAAAATACATGATTGATAATAAAACAATTATAAAAAAGAAAACCGGTTTATAAATAAATTTTACTGAAAGTATAGTTACTATTACTCCCTGTACAATAATATCTATCGTCTGGATTTTCAGTAAAGATTTGTGCTGATTCCAGAAAAGGCTTCAACCATATTCAATACAGTATCAGACAGGTGCAGGTGCGGGAGCTGATTTTTACAAGTGCAAGCATATCTGCGTAACCGGGTATATATTGTGATGCCGGGGAAATATTATTTGAACGGTTACAATGCCAGACAATACCAGTTGCGTATAATAATGAAGGAAACCAGGAACAGTGTATGAATATCTATTTACAACAACACACAGGATTGCCCACGGCAAAGCAGCTAAAATCCGTAACAAACTGGATTATGCTTCTCAACTATCCGGTCCAGGACAGGATTCTTTCTGCATTACCCCATAATGATGCATTTCTGGCACGGCGCAGGCGGATTGGTGTAAAAAAGCCAGATACCAGCCCTGTCGTTCTGGATCTTCCCAACATAACAGGGAGTCATGTTTCCATGGCAGGAATCAAGACATCCATCCCGAGTTTTGACTTGTTAACATTGGCGGGGAAACTGGTTAACAGTCACAGTGTTTATCAGCCGGAGCAACTCGGTATTGTTATTGCCGGATTTGAAAAAAAGGATGCAGAGCGTATGGCTGAATTCATGATTGCCGCTGTACTGGCCGCTGCAGCCGATATGCCCCGGTTCAAAAGCGGGGAGGAATCCAGAAGGCACGTAAAAAAACTTCATCTCTACGGTATCGTGGCTGCACACGGATTTAAAAAAACATTTGCAGAAGCAGAGGGTAATGCCCTGGCCCGCAGTCTCAGCATGTTGCCTTCCAACAAACTGACACCCACTGATTACCTGAAACGGATCAGGCAACTGGCAAGAGAAAATAAATGGACCCTCGAATTCCATGATGTTGAAAGATTGAGAAAGAAAAAGGCCGGTGCCTTTCTGGCCGTGGCGCAGGGAAGTCCAACTGCGGATGCCGGCATCGTTCGTTTGCATTATAAACCCGCCACGGCAGCAGGAAATAAAAAGGTTTCACTCGTAGGCAAGGGGATATGTTATGACACTGGAGGTACCAATCTGAAAGCTGCCAACCATATGTTTGGCATGCATGAAGATATGCAGGGAAGTGCGGTTGCATTGGGCACCTTACTGGCATTAACCCGGTTGCACTATAAACACGAGGTGGAGTGCTGGATGGCTATTGCCATGAACCATATTGGACCAAAGTCCTACAAACCGAATGATATTGTGACGGCAATGGATGGCACAACGATTGAGGTCGTTCATACCGATGCCGAAGGGCGAATGATACTGGCCGATGCCCTGGCCCTAGCCTCCGGGAAAAAACCGGGACTGATCATCGATTATGCAACACTGACGGGGGCCTGTATCTATTCACTGGGTACCGCTTACAGCGGTGTTTTCACCAACCGGGAAGACTGGATACCCACACTTGTCCAGGCCGGTCGAGACAGTGGTGAACGTGTCTGGCCATTCCCCCTGGATGAGGATTACGACAGATTGATTGAAAGTGATATCGCCGATATCAAGCAGTGTTCACGTGAAAGCGGTGTTGACCACATACTGGCTGCACGTTTTCTGCAACGGTTTGTGAAAAATGATGTGCCCTGGATACATCTTGATCTCTCCAGCAGTAACCGCAAGGGAGGGCTTGCCCATATCCCGACGGAAACCACCGGATTCGGGGTTCGCTATAGTCTGAACCTGTTGCTGGAAAAGAAAATAATATGAATCGGCAACCGGGTACCAGGGATTTTCGAGGGGATAGCGGGTGGCCGGCGGTTTTATAAAAAGCTTCCGTATCCTGATCCTGCTTTATATACTGTTCATGGTGGCCGTCTCTTCCTGGCTGACCAGACAGCAATCCACGGCCTGGGATCGGCCACTCAGGATAGTTATCTATCCCATCAATGGTGACGGCAGTGAGGCCACCCGGCTCTATATCGGGAAGCTTGGTATGGATACCTTTCAAACGATTGAAACATTCTTTGATAGCGAAGCTGAACGCTACAAGGTGCTTGTAAAGCATCCGGTTGATGTCTATTTGTCATCAGAGATAAACGGATATCCTCCGCAAGCACCCCATGGTGGTTCCGTGCGCTCAATAATGTCCTGGAGTCTGAAACTGCGTTACTGGGCATGGTGTCATGATAACTATGACTATCCAAAGGATATTCAGATCTTTGTCCAGTATTATGATCCGGATACCCACGAGCGAGTGGCCCATTCCCTTGGGCTGCAAAAGGGACTGGTCGGTGTCGTCAATGCCTTTTCGAGTGAAACAATGGCCGCCGGGAATAATGTCATTATTGTCCATGAATTACTGCATACCCTTGGGGCGACAGACAAATATGATCCGGAGACAAATTTGCCGGTCTACCCGACCGGATATGCCGATCCTGGACAGGACCCCATATTCCCGCAGAAGAAGGCCGAGATAATGGCCGGAAGAATACCGATCGACATGAATAATGCGGAAATCCCCGACAGGTTGCAAAACACCGTTATTGGTGCAATAACAGCTCGCGAGATCTATTGGTTGAA
>MGXK01000004.1:2477-12351 GCA_001802375.1 Gammaproteobacteria bacterium RBG_16_51_14 | reverse complement strand
TCGTACCATGCCTCGTAGACCTTGAAGGTATTTACCGCCTCAATATTGCTGGTGCCCTGGAAATCACCAATCCTGGCAGATGGATCACCGCCACTGTTTGCCAGCAGATAAAGATGGAACGTACCATTGTTCCACCAGCCTGCCGCCCCCGTATCGAGCCCGGCAATCAGGTCCAGATTACCCGGCGCTTCAAATCCTTCATCAACACCCCCTTCAAGATTCGTCATAAAATCAATAGTAAATGTGGCCTCGAAGGTATGGCCCGATGCGTCATGCGCCAGCTGTATTCCATCACGGTCTCCGAACAGATTGGGAGTTGCTGCAGAAGAACTCATTGAGAAAAACAGGCTGCAACCAAACGCCAGCAGGGTTAAATGGGAAATGAGATAACAGGATGATTTCTTGATATTTTTCATCACATTAGTTCCCAGATGATACAAATTTTCCAGCCAATAAATAAAAAAGTGCTAATAGGCTATTAACATTGACAACTTTGGCCAGGGGATCATTATTAATTATAAATGATATTGATTCTCATTTGTAATCAGTATATTCTTTCATCAGAATAGTTACAACAACATGAGTTTTTCAGGTATCACCTTGGATATTGCATATCAACATGTGCGTCCGCAGGTCGCCACTGCGAAGCAGATTTCCCGGTTCGAGAAACGTAATCGCTTGATCATCTGGCTTGAGGCCTTTTTTGTCCGCAACCAGAGACACTTGATATGGGTACACGGGTTCATGTTTTGCATTTTTCTGATACTCCTGTTTGTGCCGGTATTCCTGTCAGAACCTGCTGAAAATGACACCCCGCTGACCCATTTCACAGTTCTGGCCAATTACCTGATATGGGGGTTGTGGTTCCCCCTGGTCTTTCTTTCAGTCATTTTTACCGGCCGTAGCTGGTGTGGCCTGCTTTGTCCTATGGGGGCTGCCTCAGAATGGTCAAACAAACGTGGGTTGCAACGAAAGATTCCAGCGTGGATACGTTGGGAAGGCACCCCCGTTATCAGCTTCCTTGTTATTACGATACTTGGACAAACTGTCGGTGTGAGAGATCATCCGGAGGCGATTGCCGAAGTCTTCGGGTTTACCTTGTTGCTGGCCATCATTATCGGTTTTCTTTATGGACGAAATAAGCGTGCCTGGTGCCGTCATATGTGCCCTATCGGCTTGTTGCTTGGGGTTTATTCCAGACTCGGGGCGATCCAGATAACCCCCAAAAAGAAAAAGCGTGGTGGTGATGCCTATACGGAAAATGGCATCTGCCCTACCATGATTGATATCTCCTGCAAGAGAGAATCCCGTCACTGCATCGAGTGTTTCCGTTGTGTTAAACCCGAATCCAGAGGCGGTCTGGAATTACAGGTACGGATACCCGGCGCGGAAATAATAAACATACGGCAACACAATCCGAACCTCAGCGAGGTATGGTTTTTATTTCTGGGAAGCGGTATATCACTCGGTGGTTTTCTCTGGCTGGTTCTTCCCCAGTACCCGCTACTGCGTCAACAGGTCGGAGAATGGTTTATCCATCATGGTTTGTACTGGATAGCTGAACCGGGGCCATGGTGGTTGATGAGTGTTCACCCCGAGCGCCGCGAGGTTTTTTTCTGGCTGGATTTTTTCATGATCATCGGTTCCATGAGCGCCTGCACACTTGTACTGACATCGCTCCTGTATTTGACGACAAGATCAAGCGCCTGGCTTGCCGGTCTCTGTGGCGGAGATCGAACGTTGCAGCAGAGGTTTGTTGAACTAGGTTACCAATACGCCCCGGTGGCCATGGTCTCCCTCGTACTCGGCCTGGGTGGAGAACTGTTTGAACCAGTAAGGCATCTTGGCCTGGACAATCATGATATTGCTTATAGTAAGGCGGCTTTTTTCCTGCCTTCAATAGTATGGGGCCTGTATCTGGGCGAACGCATACTCTTCAATCAAGGGGTGGCGGCCACATACCGATGGATTCCGCTACTCCCTGGTGTCATGGGAAGTTTGATAATCGCGCTCGCCTGGTGGCCGGCACTTTTCTGATTCTTCGATCACTGCACTTGTTACCGATGATAAACAACAAAAGACAAGAAAAAATTATCCTGACCTGAATTCACGGAGTTACTTATGAAAAACATATACAGAAAAATATATTTCCTTTTCCATTGCGGCCTGTCCTTGATTGTATGCAGTAAGGCAGTCGCCGGTGACGTCGAGATTGGGACGGTGAAAAAAAACGGGATGGAAATTACGGCTGTTTATATCCAGCCCGTACCCATGGACCCGATGTTGCCCGGCATGGATCACATGTCGGACATTCATCTGGAAGCCGACATCCATGCCTCGAAAGGAAACATGAATGGCTTCAATGAAGGCGCGTGGATCCCTTATCTGGCTATTTCCTTCACAATTACAAAGTTTGACAGTGACTGGTTGATCAACGGCGACCTGATGCCGATGGTGGCCTCAGACGGCCCGCACTATGCCAGTAATATCAAACTGGATGGCCCCGGGAAATATCACCTGCGTTATCATATCGATCCGCCTCCTTTTAATGGTTTGCTTCGTCATACCGATAAAGAGACGGGGGTCGGTGTCTGGTGGGAACCATTCAGTATGGAATGGGATTTTATTTTTGTTGGAACCGGGAAAAAAGGGGCTTATTAAGAATCCGGAGCTATCATTGTGCCACACACTGAACTATCACAAGGTGTTTTGAATCATCAGCAGGAATTCAATCAAACGGGTGTTTGAGAATGATGGTCTCGTTTCGGTCCGGGCCAGTTGATATCATATCGATGGGTGCTTCCGTCAACTCCTCGATCCGCTTGAGATAGCTACGGGCATTCACCGGTAATGCCCCTATCTCCCTGGCGCCCGCCGTGGATGCCTGCCAGCCGGGCATCTCTTCATATACCGGACTGCACTCGGCAAGGGATTCAGCACCCACCGGTGGCGTAAAACGTTCCTTACCGTTACACAGATAGCCTGTGCAAATCTTGATCGTATCCAGGCCATCCAGAACATCCAGCTTGGTCATACAAAGACCGGACAGGCTGTTGATCTGCCGGGAACGACGCAAGGCGACTGCATCGATCCAGCCACAGCGCCTTGGCCGACCTGTAGTTGCGCCGAATTCAATCCCTTTTTCCCCGAGATGCCGGCCGATTTCATCAGTTAATTCGGTGGGGAACGGACCGGATCCAACCCGGGTGGTATAGGCCTTTGTGATGCCAAGGATATAGTCAAGATTTCTTGGACCAATACCGGTTCCTGTCGCAGCACCTCCTGCCGCAGTGGATGACGACGTCACGTATGGATAAGTCCCGTGATCGATATCCAGCAATGTCCCCTGGGCACCTTCAAACAGGATATTGCCACCGTCTTTCTGCACGCGATCCAGATGTTCGATAACATCCTTCACCATCGGGATAATCTCTCCCGCCATGGCCAGTGTTTCATCCAGCAGTGATTGATAATCCAGCGCATCCGCCTTGTAATAATGCGCCAATACAAAATTGTGGTAATCGAGCACTTCTTCCAGTTTGGTTGCAAAGCGCTGCTCATGCTGTAAGTCACCAACACGTAATGCCCGCCGCGCATATTTGTCTTCATAGGCAGGCCCGATCCCCCGGCCTGTCGTTCCGATTGCTGCTTTTCCCCTCGCCTTTTCACGCGCCTGATCCAGTGCCATATGAAAGGGCAGGATCAATGGACAGGCCTCACTGATCCCGAGACGCTGGCGAACGGAGACATTATTCGCCTCCAACATTCCGATCTCATCCAGCAAGGCACGCGGACTGAGTACGACACCACTACCAATCAGACATACAACGTTATCATGAAGTATCCCTGAAGGGATGAGGTGCAGAACGGTTTTTTTTCCATCGATAACTACCGTATGACCTGCATTATGACCACCCTGGAAACGGGCAACTACAGCGGCCCTTTCGGTCAGCAGGTCGACCACCTTGCCCTTGCCTTCATCTCCCCATTGGGTCCCTATAACAACAATATTTTTTGCCATGTATTCCTTGATGGTCATTAGTCATTAGTCAGTGGTCCTTAGTCCTCAGTCCTCAGTCCTCAGTCCTCAGCCCTTAGTTATTGGTCATTATCGACTTTATACTTTAACCATTTTCCAGTTGCCGTCCTGCAACATCAGTTTGCGATCACAGTTCATCTCTGCAGGCCCGCCGGTTTGACCAGGTAATTCACAGATAACGATCTCACCGTTTTGTCGAAGTTCCTTAATGCATTTTAGAAGACCGGGATCCCCTGAACACGGGGCAAAAATTCCCATTGGCAAGCTGGCTGTATCTGTCTGGTGTGCCAGCAGGCATTTTATATCGGTACTGAATCCGGTTGCCGGTCGTGCCCGTCCAAAAGACTTGCCGATGTCATCATAACGGCCACCATAAGCAATCCCCTGGCCCCTGCCAGGGACAAAGGCAGTAAAAATTACACCCGTGTGATAGTGATAACCGCGTAATTCCGCCAGATCAAAATGCAGAGCGGTACCCGAAGTTTGTTTTGAAACAGCATCAGCAATCCGTTCGAGTTCATCAAGACAATTCATCACCTCCGGTCCGGTATTCTTCAAACGTTGCCTTGCCTCACTCAAAACAGCAATATCGCCGTTCAAATCCATAATATCGGCGAACAACCGGCAGATGCCGGCAGGGACATCCCACTTCGAGAACATCTGCTTCAACTCGGAAACTGCCTTTCGTTGTAAAATATCAAACACCCGGGACTCCCGGTCTGTATCGAGACCGGATGAGTGCATTAGTGCCCGGTAAATCCCGACATGACCCATATCAATATGGGCCTTCTCTATCCCGGAGACCTTCAGGGTCTCCAGCATAAGACTCAATACCTCGGCATCACTTGCAACACCAGTGTGGCCGTATAATTCTGCACCAACCTGGAGTGGACTTCGGCTGCCACCAGTGCCATCAGGTCTTGTGTGCAGTACTGAACCCAGATAACAGAGCCGTGTAGGTACATTACGTTTCAGTATATGTGCATCAATGCGTGCAACCTGGGGTGTCGTATCTGCACGAATGCCCATCAACCGGCCGCTGAGTTGATCCGTCAGCTTGAACACCTGCAGGTCAAGGTCTTCTCCTGTTCCGGTCAATAATGTTTCGAGGTATTCAATCAATGGGGGAATGACCAGTTCATAACCCCAGCTGGTATAAAGGTCAATGAGTTCACGGCACAATTGTTCGAGACGGGCGGCACGGGGCGGCAGGATCTCTTCGATCCCTTCCGGCAACAACCAATGCTGGTGATCAGTCATATCCATCAATGAACTATATAGAGTAATACAACACCCAGCAGCATACTGGTCAGACCCACGAACCGTAACGTGGAATTATCCATATGTGCTGCCATGATAAAGACCTTTCTCAGGCCTTCTGGATTAAGAAATGGCATTATTCCCTCAAGTACCAGGACGAGTGCGAATGCGATGAGTAAATCATTCCACACAGGCAATGCACACTCTGCTTTCAGATGGCGGAAACATCCCCATTCAAACATCCTTCACGGCCGTTATTACCGTTTATTCTGTGGCAATATGGAGATAACAGACCTACTTACCCCCGGGATGATTGAAATACCTGAAGAAATCGGAATCGGGCTTCAGCAGCAGGATATCATTACCACCCTTGAAGCTGTTCTGATAGGCATTGAGACTTCGATACAGGGCGTAAAATTCTTCATCCTTGCTGAAAGCCGCCGCATAAATTTCCGTCGCCTGGGCATCGCCTTCACCCTTGATTATCTCCGCATCACGGTATGCATTTGCCAGAATAACCTCACTTTCCCTGTCGGCATTGGCCTTGATTCGTTCGGAGGCCTCTGAACCCCGGGCCCGAAAATCCTTGGCTACCCGGTCACGTTCCGCGCGCATGCGGTTATATACTGATTGACTGACTTCTTCTGGTAAATCGATACGTTTGGTGCGCACATCAACCACACTGATACCGAGTTCCTGTATTAATTTTGATGTCGTTCTCTTCACGGTATCCAGGATTTCTGTGCGTTCACCTGCAACGACCTCCTGCACTGTGCGTTCACCGAATTGATCACGTAATGCCCTGCTTATCCTCTGTTCTATCAAACCATTGGCATAAAGGAAATCCCCACGGGTTGATGTGTAAAATTTTTCCACATCTATAATAAGCCATTTGACGTAATAATCGACGAGGACATCCTTCTTTTCCTTTGTAAGAAAACGTCTTGCTTCCTGGTCAAGGTTTAACAGTCGTTTTTCAAATTTCTGTACTGTATACATTACCGGGATCATGACATGAAGACCCGGCTGAGAATCGGTATGTGCAATTTCCCGGAATTGAAAGACAATCGCCTGCTCCCACTGCTTGATATGGAACAATGAGAATAAACCAACCAGCACCACGAGGATTAATGGTATGGTGAACCTGGGATTCAACATCAGCGTACCCCCCGCGTCCTGCTGTCACTGCGGTCAGTTGGCCCCTGAAGAGGTACCACAGTTGTATTATCAGAATTCGGCACCTGGGGTATGGTAATTGACTGTTTTGCACCGCTCTTCTCTAACAGACGGTCAATCGGCAGATACATCAGGCTGTTACCCCCTTCATTATCCATCAACACCTTGCTGGTATTGGCAAAGACAGATTCAATTGCGTCCAGATAGAGTCGTTGCCGGGTGACGGCTGGTGCAAGCTGGTATTCCTTATACAGCTGATCGAAACGGCTGGCTTCCCCTTCGGCCCTGGCAATGACTCTTGCCTTGTATGCATTCGCTTCTTCACGCAGCCGTGCCGCCGCACCACGCGCCCTTGGAATAACTTCGTTACGGTAAGCCTCGGCCTCGTTGACCAGGCGTTGTTCATCCTCTCGCGACTTGATGGCATCGTCAAACGCAGCTTTCACCTCATCCGGTGGTTTCGCCGGTTGCATCTCGACACTCAACACCAAAATCCCGGATTTATATTCATTCAGGGTCTCCTGAAGCAGCGTCCGTTGACTTTCTGCAATCTGACTTCTGCCCTCGGTAAGGATGAAATCCAGCTTGTTCTTGCCAATGACCTCACGTACTGAACTTTCTGTCACCTGCCGCAATGTGTCGGATGGTGAGTAGACGTTAAAGAGATAATCCTCTGCATTACCAATCTGCCACTGCACAGCGACTTCGACGTCGACGATATTTTCATCCTGCGTCAACATGGTAGCCTTGTGGGTAATCGAACGGACCTGGCCTACATTCACCTTGATGACCTCTTCAACCGGTCTGGGAAACCGGAAATTCAGACCGGGCAACAGGGTCTCGACGTGTGCGCCAAATCGTAAAACGACTCCGCGTTCCTGCTGGTCGATGACATAGCTGATGTCGTAACCAATCCAGGACGTGATGAGAACCAGACCCAGAACCCAGGGCATTGGAGATCCACCATTTCCTGGTTTGCCTGAGCGTTTCCCGAATATTCCACCCAGACCCTGTTGCATCTTGCGTATAATTGCATCGAGATCCGGTGGACCTTCCCCATTTCCACGATTCCCCCAGGGGTCTTTCCCCTGGTTTCCGCCTGGCGGTTCATTCCAGCCCAATACAGTATCCTCTCTTCATGGATGTGAATATATTCAGGTCAAGCGATCCTTCACATTTGCAAAACCCGTAATGTTGATCTTAATGGGGAATGACGCTGTTCTGCAACAGACCAACATCCAGATTGGATTCCAGACAAAGGTGATGCAGGGAAACATTGTCCAGTTCCACCTCGATAATCCAGCCGCCACACTCCCGCTCCTGTTCATTACGCACGGCCCCGAGGTGGAATAATCGCGCCCGTAACCCCCCTGCCGATGGCGGTAAACAAAGTCGTTGTGTCCGAAGTTTTGGTCCCAGCACCTTGCCAACCAGTTCGAGCAATTGTTCAACACCTGCGCCTGACTTTGCCGAAACCCAGACCCGGTGACATGGTCCGGTCTGACTGATTTCAGTGCGGGCGTTTATCATCTCATGTAAATCTATCTTGTTATAGACTTCAATCTGCGGGATGGATTCCGCGCCGATATCCTTGATTACCTGATTGACCTGTTCAATGCGTGATTGCCGGTTTTCCTCATCGACATCAATGATATGCAGCAGCAAATCTGCCTCATGCGTTTCCTGCAGTGTGGCATGAAATGCATCAATCAGATTATGCGGAATATGACGAATAAATCCGACCGTATCCGAGATGATATAGGACCTGCCTGATTTTAGTTCGACACGTCGCAGGGTGGGATCCAGTGTCGCAAACAGTTTATTGGCCGTATAGACAGAGGCACCGGTTATCCGGTTAAACAGGGTTGATTTCCCTGAATTGGTATAACCCACCAGTGATATAACCGGTATGGCAGTCTTCTTCCGTTGCCGTCTGCCCTGCTCCCGCTGTTGACGCACCTTATCGAGACGAAAATTGAGTGTTTTGATGCGCTTTTTTATCAGGCGCCTGTCAGTTTCAAGCTGGGTCTCGCCAGGACCACGCAGACCGATACCCCCTTTCTGTCTCTCCAGATGGGTCCACCCACGTACAAGCCGGGTGGAAAGATACTGCAGTTGCGCCAGTTCCACCTGCAACTTGCCCTCATAACTGCGTGCACGTTGCGCGAAAATATCCAGGATCAAACTGATACGATTAATGACACGGCATTTTAGCTGCCTTTCCAGGTTACGTTCCTGTGCAGGACTGAGCACGTGGTTAAATATCACAAGCTCAGCATGGTTCAGCAACACAGATTGTGCAATTTCATCTACCTTGCCGCTACCCACGAAGAGACTGGAATCAGGACGATCACGTTGCCCGGTGATCAGGCTTAGGTCCATCAGGCCGGATGATCTGGCAAGTTCAATAAATTCATCCAGATTTTCATTGTTACCGGGGCTATGAAAATCGATATGGACGAGAACGGTATGATGGCCGTTGACAGAAGGCGTATTCAATATGAACCGTCGCGGGATCGGGCCAGGTCACCACCGGTATTATTGACCGGATTCGCATACAAGGTCATAACATACGAATTACCCCATTCTGTAATGGTTCCCGCTGAGGCAGCAGGTATATCGGGTTATACTTCGTCGTCAATTTCCTCTTCGGCCCGTGGTAATTTGATATTCCGTGCAGGCACTATCGTCGAGATAGCATGCTTGTACACCAGTTGACTGACTGCATTTTTCAGTAAAACGACAAACTGATCAAAGGACTCAATCTGCCCCTGCAGTTTGATACCGTTAACGAGAAAGATTGAGACCGGAACCCGCTCCTTGCGTAATGCATTCAGGAACGGATCCTGTAATGAATGCCCCTTAGTCATAAAATTCTCCTTCTTATTCTAGTTATTTATAATAGTTATAGTTGTATGATTCCCAAAGGCGTCGGGAGTTTCTTTTATGTACCTGTAAGTATATTACACCCGGTGGAAAAATCCGGATTTTCTCGCAGGGATTTCAATATCTTATTAAGAACATCCCGATCCGTACTGTCATACCAGCGGGCATCCTGCTCGGATCGACACCAGGTCATTTGACGTTTCGCCAGTTGCCGCGTTGCAACAATAGCGTACTCACACATCTGCTGATATTCAAGTTGTCCATCCAGATACTGCCAGATCTGCCGATAGCCAACCATACGCATTGACGGCAAAGACGCATGCAGATCCCCCCGCTGGTAGAGCCCACGGACTTCTTCAATCAAACCTGCATCCAGCATCTGCAGAAAACGGAGCTTTCCCCGTTCGTGAATCCTCTGCCGGTCCTGAGGCGCCAGTATGATCTTGAACACATTGCATGCAAAGGGCTGACACCTGCCATCGGCAAAATGATCTGTCATGGAGATCCCGGTTA
>MGXK01000004.1:2107-2332 GCA_001802375.1 Gammaproteobacteria bacterium RBG_16_51_14 | reverse complement strand
TTCCTGGTTTGCGGCAGGCAAGTCGGTGATGCCCAGCTCCAGACTACGAAAATACAGACCCGTGCCGCCCACCAGAAGCGGGATTTTTCCCCTTTGCTGAATATCATTTATGGCGGTCAGGGCATCCTTGCAAAAGCGGGCGGCGGAATAGGCCTCGGACGGGTCACAGATATCGATAAGCCTGTGCGGGGCCACGGCAAGCACAGCCTTGTCAGGCTTTGCCGT
>MGXK01000004.1:221-2097 GCA_001802375.1 Gammaproteobacteria bacterium RBG_16_51_14 | reverse complement strand
ATACCGCGGTAGACCATTGCGGAATCAACACTGATGATTTCACACGGCAGGTGATGCCGGATCCGGACGGCAAGATCGGTCTTGCCGGCTGCCGTTGGCCCCATCAGGAAAATTACCGGAGGTTGCCCTTTCATTTCAGGGACCCTGTATCAGCCTGATCAGTCTTGCCCGGTCCAGAATGCGATACAGCTGATGCCTTTGTGGCCGTCCGGATTCCTGCTCCAGCCACCTGATATCACCCCACAATTGATCGATCTGCCCGCTGTCCAGGGTCTGGGCGGCACCGTCGTTGGCGTGGGATGCCATCACCTTGATCAACACCTGCGGATCAATTTCATTCTTAACGTCACGCAGTGTATTGACAACATCCCTGAGCAGAGGCACGGCATCCGCGTAAGGCAACAAGGCAGGCAATTCACGCAAGAGCAGACTTTCAGGTGCAACCCGATCAATACAGAACCCGAATTGCCCGAAAACAGCGGTATTCTCCACGACAAACCCGGCATCGGCTTCAGGAATTTGCAGTGTCAGGGGTACCAGCAGGGGGCGTGTCCGGATGCCACCACCCGTATGTGCCGAGTGTAAACGTGCCGATGTGACGGCCTCGCGTGCTGCATGAATATTGATCAGCACCGGGTCATTATTCATTTCCATTATCAGAAAACGGCCCTGGCAAAGGACAAAGCCGCGTCCGGAAACTGGAAGTGTATCCCTTGTTACCGATCTGCCCCGTTGCCTCAGGGCCGATGGATTTGCATAGCTCAGTACGGTTTCCCCGAGATTACATCCGGCCTGTGGTCCGGTGGTACCGGCCTGCCGGTAATCCCGGGCCTGGTTGGTTGGGATCCTGTCCCCAGGCAAACCACTGCCCCCGTGAGCCGTGGTCGTGAGTACCTTGTGCATACCACTATAAATGAAATCATGTACATTCCGTGGCTCACGAAACCGGACTTCATGTTTGGTTGGGTGGACATTCACATCCACCGCGGCCGGGTCCATTTCCAGGTACAGGACATAGACCGGATAACGATCCGCATAGATCAGGTCCTGATAAGCCATGCGGACAGCATGGTTGACATGTTTATCGTGTACGATACGGCCATTCAGAAAAAAAAATTGCCGGTCACTCTGACTGCGCGCACTGTCTGCTACACCAGTCCAGCCCCAGAGATGCATGCCCTCACGTTCATAATCCAGTGACAACGCCTGCCTGAAAAACGCCTTACCGCAGACATCGATGAATCGTTGTTCCGGACTGTTTCCCGCTGCAATGTAGTGACATACAGGGTATCCATTGTGCTGGCAACGAAATCCCACTCCATGGCGACTGAGTGCAAGGCGCCGGATCAGGGACTGGATGTGAAGAAATTCGGTCTTTCCCGACTTGAGAAACTTGCGCCGTCCCGGTGTATTGAAAAACAGGTCCTGTACGTCAACACTGGTACCGGTGGGATGGGCTGCCGGGACCGGCGGGGAAGCTTGGTCCGGCCCATCACAAACAACAGTCCATGCATTTTCAGCCCCGATCGAGCGGGAGGTGATCGATAATCTGGAAACGGACGCGATGCTCGGCAGGGCCTCGCCCCGGAAGCCGAGGCTGACAATCTGTTCCAGATCAGAACACGTGTGAAGTTTGCTGGTGGCATGCCGGTCCAGTGCCAGAACCAGGTCATCGGCATGAATACCCTGTCCATTATCGCGCACCCGGATTAAACGGTTACCTGCCTTCTCGATGATGATTTCGATTTCACTTGCGGCTGCATCCAGACTATTTTCCAGCAATTCCTTGACCACGGAGGCCGGACGTTCAATCACCTCTCCGGCGGCAATCTGGTTTGCCAGTGCAGCGGATAACCTGTGAATACGTGGAACCTGA
>MGXK01000004.1:0-195 GCA_001802375.1 Gammaproteobacteria bacterium RBG_16_51_14 | reverse complement strand
ATACGGGTTCGGGGAAACAGGACACGGGATCCTGTCTGCCCGGGCAGACCGGTCCGCGCCTGTCTTACTGATTATTCAGGTGCCACTGTCGGCAGGAATGGTGAGTACCTGACCGACGCGCACCAGATCGCCCTGCAGGCCATTATATTCCCGCAGGCTTTCTGTACTGACGCGATATTGCTGGGCGATGGTCGA
>MGXK01000003.1:7861-8326 GCA_001802375.1 Gammaproteobacteria bacterium RBG_16_51_14 | reverse complement strand
GGCTGGAAGTATCAAAGCTGGATGGAGAACTGGGGCGATTGACCACGGAGATGACGAAATACCAGCAGCAACAACAGGGCAAGGCAAGCAGCAAATTACTGGAGAAAGAGATTGAACGTGTGAGCAGGGAGATTGAAGAGCGGGAAGGCATTAACAAATTACTGGCGAAGTATACGTTTAACGATAGCAACCGGTTTTCGGCCTATCTGGAGGCGCTGGCAAGACAACACGTAGCAGGGACCTGGTTAACAAAAATCCGGATTGGTGACGGCGGGGCCTCTGTCGGACTGGAAGGGAAAACCTTTTCATCAGAACTGGTGCCTGTCTATATACAGCAACTCGCAAATGAAAAGACCCTCGCCGGGACTTCGTTTAATGTGATGGAACTGCACCGTGCGGAAGGCGTGGAAGATCAGCTCAATTTCAAGATCAGTACGAACTAGGTAATGCGAAGACATGACGGCA
>MGXK01000003.1:7694-7822 GCA_001802375.1 Gammaproteobacteria bacterium RBG_16_51_14 | reverse complement strand
CGCGAGCGCGGGGCCATACTGACCGGAATGCTGTTTGTGCTTTATACGGTATGGGATAGCTATCTGATGCAGCCGCTGGATATTGAACAGGGGAAAATCAGGGCGGAAATGCAGCAAAAACAGACTAC
>MGXK01000003.1:0-7488 GCA_001802375.1 Gammaproteobacteria bacterium RBG_16_51_14 | reverse complement strand
CAAGGGCCTGGGCAAGAGTTCGCTGGTTGAAGAGGAAAAGACACCGAAAGATGGCAAGGAAATCAGGAAGGAAACCTCCAAATCAGAAAGCAATGAACTGAAAAATGCCTATAAACACGGACTGAGGATAGAATTTGAAGGTGATTACATGACGACACTCGATTATATACGTGGTCTGGAGTCGCTTGAGTGGCGGTTTTTGTGGGACAGCCTCGAATTCCAGGTGGAAGAGTATCCGCGTTCCCGGGTATCCATTACCGTGTTTACCCTGAGCCTGGATCAGGACTGGATTGGGGTTTGATTACCGGCATGAATTATGGATTGGCATAAAAGTATAATGTGGTGTCTTTGTCTGCTCTCCGGAGTGGCACAGGCCGCTGCCACCTTGCCTGATCCGACCAGGCCTGCGGATTATCTGGTGACGCCGGCGTTCGTAGATATCGAGGAATTGCCCGGGGAACTTGTCGACTGGTCGGTCACGGCGATTCGTATCTCCAGCAAGGATCGCAGTGCCATCGTTAATGGCCAGCTCGTCAGGGTTGGTGATGAAATCGGACCGGCACGGGTTCTTGAGATAAATCCGGTATCCATCGTGCTTGATTACGATAATAAACATGTGAATGTAAAACTGTTCAGCGATCGCATCAAAAAAGTTCCCAATAAGTAAGTTATCAAAACGTATACATACAATAAGTGAAAATGATGATGAAACTGATTGCCAGGCAGCTGATAATCCTGACGGGTGTCGTAGTGGCGATGTCCGCCTGCGAAACCCGACCGGCAAAGCAGGATGTAATTGAGGAGATGAAAACCGTCATCGACAAATCGATGACTGGTAATGATCAGCAGGAAGAACTTCCTGACAGTGTCAGGCGTTCCCTGATACCAACGATCAATCTTGACGCATCACAAGTCCCCCATGTTGAAGATCAGCAACGCTTTGATATTTCCGTTAATAATGTACCTGCCGATCAGTTTTTCCTGAGTCTGGTTGACGGGACAGAATACAATATGGTGATCCATCCTGAGGTATCAGGACAGATAACACTGAACCTGCGTAATGTGACTATTCCGGAGGTAATGGAAGCGACACGGGATGTCTATGGTTTTGAATTTACAACAACACCTTATGGTTTCCAGGTATTGCCCGGCCGCTTGCGGGCCCGTATTTACCAGATTAATTATCTCAATGTGGAACGCAGTGGCAGTTCACAGACACTGGTCAGCTCGGGTTCGCTTACCCAGGTTAATTCAAGAGGGTCCTTGCAGTCAGCGGAAGAAAATGCAACCTCGCAAGGGACCGGTAATTCTGTTGTAGGCACGGAAATCCGTACCCAGCAACCGCTGACCACGTTCTGGGAGGAACTGCGGAATTCCGTCGCGGCCATTGTCGGTACCGGTGAGGGGCGCAGTGTGGTAGTCAACCCCCAGTCCGGGGTAGTTGTGGCAAGGGCATTGCCCAATGAACTCAGGGATGTGGAGGCATTTCTACTGGCCACGCAATTGATTGTCCGGCGCCAGGTAATACTGGAGGCCAAGATCCTTGAGGTGAGGTTGAATGATAATTTCCAGAGCGGTATCAACTGGGGTGCATTGATTACGCACGGCGAGAATACCATTAAGGCCGCGAATATCGGGGGTGGTTCGGTACTGGTGGGTGAATCCGGTCTCAGTGATATTGCCGGCAACACAGGCAATATGGACCCGGCAAGTCCCGCAGCCATTGCCGGTGCGACCACCGCCGCCTTTGGTGGCGTATTCACACTGGCCCTGGCGCTTGGTGATTTCGAGGCATTTATCGAGTTGCTGAAGACGCAGGGTAATGTGCAGGTCCTGTCCAGTCCGCGTGTCGCCACACTGAACAACCAGAAGGCCATTATCAAGGTGGGTACCGACGAATTCTTTGTAACCGATGTTTCCAGTACCAGCACGGTGGCGACGACGTCAACGACGGTGAATCCCAATATCACGTTAACACCCTTCTTTTCCGGGATCGCACTGGATGTCACACCCCAGATCAGCGAAGGTAATGAGGTCACCCTGCATGTACATCCCTCCATCAGTGAGGTGGTTGATCAGCAAAAGACGGTAACCATCGGGAACCTGACCCAGCAATTACCCCTGGCCTTGAGCACCGTGAGGGAATCGGACAGTATCGTACGTGCACAGAGCGGCCAGGTGATCGTCATCGGCGGGCTGATGCAGGATATTAACAGTGACAAGGAGGCCTCGGCGCCATACCTTGCTGATCTTCCCTTTTTCGGCCGCCTGTTCAGGCATTCAAAAACAGCCTCTGAAAAGAGCGAACTCGTGATCCTGCTGAAACCCATCGTGGTGGAGGGTAACAGTGAATGGGCGGCTGCACTCGATAAATCAGCAGAAGGGATTAAACGACTGCATGACAAGATGAATGAAGCACCACCAGAGACATTTCTGGATAATCTTTTCAGGCAGGCACCGGAACAATGACGGGACACCGCCACATCACGTCATGAGGTCCTGATTGCAGGTAAGGTTACCAGAATGTATCTTCAACATTTCCGCTTCAATGAATTCCCGTTCGGGATTACACCGGATACCAGTTTTTTTATGAATCGTGCAGGCTACCAGGATGCCCTGAATGTGTTGCTGGTTGCACTGCGTAGTGGTGAGGGGTTCATCAAGGTCACCGGTGAGGTGGGTGTCGGCAAGACCATACTCTGCCGTAAACTCATGAACTCGCTGGGTGCTGACTTTGTTACGGCCTATATCCATAATCCCTATATCAAACCGGACAGCCTCCTGTTTGCCATTGCCGATGAGTTATCGGTTCCGCATTCAGACAGGATGATCCAGAATACCCTGCTCAAGCTCATCACCAGATCGCTGCTTGAAAAACACAAGGAGGGCAAGCAGGTTGTCATCTGTCTTGATGAAGTTCAGGCGATGCCCGTACAGACACTGGAGGCCCTCAGATTATTAACGAATCTGGAGACGGAAAAACGCAAATTGATCCAGGTCGTATTGTTTGGTCAGCCGGAACTGGATGCATTACTGAATCAGCCATCGATACGGCAATTAAAGCAGCGTATTACCTTCATCTACCGCCTGCTGCCCCTGAACCGGGTTGCCATGCATTCCTATATCCGGCATCGTCTGGAAATCGCAGGCTGTGCTGGCCGGACTGTATTCAATAAGGGCGCAATCGATTCCATACACAGGCACAGCAAGGGGATTCCGAGGCTGGTAAATATTATCTGTCACAAGGCACTCATCAGTGCCTATGGTGAGGGTGTAACCAGGGCAACACAGAAACATGTCAAGGAGGCCGTAATGGATATGGAAGAAACACAACCGTCGAAATACCCCGAAATAAAAAACTGGTTTCCCACCTTTTCAAAATGGCTGTTTGGTACGTCCGGTTAATTTCTTGTCGTGCGCAGAACATCTGACTATGGTTTGAACTGGCTGTATGAGTCTGATTAACAAAATGCTGGATGACCTGGAGAAGCGACAGGCTTTTCTGACGGACGATCAGGATATGGTGCTGGATGGACTCTGTTCCGCCAGGGATGCTGAAATTGATTCCAGGGGAAAAGGCAGGCCGGGGCTTGTTGTATTGGGCCTGCTGTTGGTTTCCGGTATTTTACTGGTGTTTATCAAGCCACCCGGTTTCCCGGATTTCAATGACCTGTCAGTCAGTAACCGGACTACCCCGGCCGTTACGGAGGCAATCATGACAGCACAGACAGGACAGGCAAAGCCGGTCGATGAATTTCAGCTGCCGGAAGCGAACGCCCCTGTTCCCGAAGAGCTTGCGAGAAATCCTGATGTAATTACCTTCAAACTGGACGATGGACTGGCACTCGTTTCCGGGGGACAAACAGCACAAATCAATACAGCAACGGGGACATCAATAGATGATATCCGTCTGGAATCGAACGGCCGTGCCATCACCGTAGCACTGCATCTGCCTGAAGTGCCCAGGTATCAGATCTATACACTGAATGCGCCTGACCGGACGGTGATAGAGATTGACAACGCGAGTTATACGGGTACCTTGCCGGATATCAGCAGGGTAGCGGGCGTCAGCGGCGTGCGCAGTGTGCAGGGAGATGATGGAACATTCAGATTCGTACTGGAAACCATCAATAGGGTATTCATTGAAAGTGCTGATCTGGAAAAGGGGGGGAGCGGTTTCACCCTGATGATTCAGCTGGTATCCCAGGAGCCGCTACCCGTTGCAACGGCCCCGGTGGTGGATGAATCCGTTGTCAGTGATACAACGGCAACGAAGCTGGACATCGTCAAAACCAGGACCAGAACCCGGGAGGCATCGCCTTCCGCCGTTGATACGCTCTATGTGGAGGGGTACCGGTTATACCGGGAAGGACGTATCGTCGAAGGACTGGATAAACTTGCTGCAGCGGTACAACAGGATGCCGGCCACACGAAGGCAAGGCTGACACTCGCCACCTGCCTGATCGAACAGGGCCAGCGTGATCGGGCCTATTCCCTGCTGCGGGAGGGATTGAAGCTGCGGCCGGAGCAGACGGAACTGGCGAGGTTACTCGCCCAGGCCATGATCGATGAGGATAAACCGGATGCGGCAAGGGATGTGCTCTCTGCCTCCCTGCCCGGGGTGACCAAAGACCCGGACTACCATGCCCTGTATGCGGCAGTCCTGCAAAGGTTGAAACAGCATAAAGAGGCTGCGCTGACCTACCGCGATATACTGAAACTGCATCCTGAAAACAGCGTATGGTGGATGGGCCTGGCGATTTCACTGGAGGCCATGTCCAGACAGGAGGATGCATTGATTGCCTATAGAAATGCACTCAATGGTCAGTCACTCGCACCGGATACACATCAATATATCAATCAGCGCATCCATATTCTCAGCCGGCAATTATCGCATGATCCCACGTAAAAAAATCCGGCTGGGTGACCTGCTTGTTGAAAACAAGCTGATTTCTCATGGTCAGCTCGAAGAGGCGCTCGCTGATCAGAAAAAAAGTGGCCGTAAACTTGGCCGTATCCTCATTGAGAATGGATACATTACGGAAGATCAGATGCTGGAGGTACTTTCCGTACAACTGAAAATCCCGTTTGTCGATCTGTTGCATTACAAATTCAATCCCGTTGTCATCCGACTGATACCTGAAATCCAGGCCCGGCGCTTCCGTGCGGTTGCCTTGTCCAGCGACGACAGCGGTATTCTCGTTGGTCTGGCTGATCCAACCAATATTTTTGCCTACGATGAACTTTCCAGGACACTGAAACGCCCGATCCGTCTTGCCGTTGTACGTGAAACCGATCTGCTGAGAACGATCGATACGGTCTATCGTAAAACCGAGGAGATTTCAGGTTTTGCGGGAGAACTCAGTGATGAACTGGGGGAGAGTGATATTGACCTCGCCCGCTTGTTATCGACCGCCGATGTCACCGATGCGCCGGTTGTCAAGCTGCTGCAATCTCTCTTTGAGGATGCCATACAGATCAAGGCCTCGGACATTCATATCGAGCCCGATGAAAATGTCCTGCGCATCCGGCAACGGGTGGATGGTGTTCTGCAGGAACAGACCATGGATGAGATACGTATTGCATCGGCGCTGGTACTGCGGCTGAAACTGATGGCGGGTCTTGATATTTCCGAAAAGAGATTACCGCAGGACGGACGCTTCAGTGTCCGGGTAAAGGACCATAATATCGATGTGCGACTGTCCACGATGCCGGTCCAGTATGGTGAATCCATCGTCATGCGCCTGCTTGATCAAACCGGGGGCACCCTGGATCTGGATGCACTGGGCATGCCGGAAGTGATGTTACAACGGTTTGAAACACTGATCAGACGCCCGTATGGCATGATACTGGTAACAGGCCCAACCGGCAGTGGCAAGACAACCACACTCTATGCCGCCCTGAAACTACTTAACTCGGCGGAAAAGAAGATCATTACCGTTGAAGACCCGGTGGAATACCGCCTGCCACGTATCAGCCAGGTGCAGGTACATTCTGAAATCGGATTGACCTTCGCCAAGGTTTTGCGTTCCGCACTGCGCCAGGACCCGGATATTGTCCTGGTCGGCGAGATGCGGGATGAAGAAACGGCGGAAATCGGGCTGCGGGCGGCCATGACCGGTCATATGGTGCTGTCGACGCTGCATACCAATGATGCGATTGGTACCGTTAACCGCATGATGGATATGGGGATAAAAAGTTATCTCCTTGCCTCCGCCCTGCACGCTATCCTGGCGCAGCGGCTGGTCAGGCGTATCTGTCCGAGTTGTGCACAAACCACAGAACTGGATATGCATCAACAGGCATGGCTGAAGGCCTATGCCAATGAAAGCGCTATCAACACCACGTTCAAGACCGGGATCGGCTGTGCCCACTGTAACTATACGGGCTATCAGGGCCGCATCGGTGTTTATGAATTGCTCGAATTTGATCGCATGCTCTCGGATACACTCAGCCAGGGTGACAGCGCGAATTTTACCAGGATGGCCAGGAGTGCAAGGGGTTACCGGCCATTGAACATGGTCGCACTGCAATATGCCACGGAAGGGGTGACGAATATGCAGGAGGTACTGCGTATCTCCGCCGATATTGATACGCTGCTGGATGAGCAAATCAACCAGTCAAGCGAGGGTGTGGCCGGCTGATGGCGCTCTTTGCGTACAAGGGGCGCAACGTCCGGGGTGCACTGGTGCAGGGGGAGATCGATGCCGGTTCCATCGATGCCGTGGCCAGCCAACTATTCAATAGCGGCATAACACCAATTGACATTAACCAGACTGCTGAATCCGGTGACAAGGCAAAATCCGTTTTTGATTACCTGGGCAGCCGTTCGCCGGGCCTGGATGATATCATCCTGTTTACCCGGCAGATGTATACCCTGATCAAGGCCGGCGTTCCCATGGTGAAGGCGATGGTTGGTCTGACCCAGTCAACACGGAATGTACATATGGTCGAGGCGCAGAAGGATATACTGGCCAATATTGAATCCGGACGGGACCTGTCCAGTTCCCTGGCCAGACATCCCGGTATCTTTTCCACTTTGTACATCAGCATGGTACGTGTCGGTGAAAATACCGGCCGTCTTGAGGAGGCCTTTCATCGTATTGCCGAGTATCTTGAACGTGAAAAGGAAACCCGCGAACGCATCAAGGCGGCCCTGCGCTACCCGGCCTTTGTCATAGTCGCCATCGGCATTGCCATTGCGATTATCAATATCTGGGTCATCCCTGCCTTTGCCCAGTTATTTGCCAATGCCAATGTTACCTTACCCTGGCAAACCCGGCTGCTGATGGCCACCTCTGGTTTTTTTGTCGCCTGGTGGCCGGTTTTGCTTGCCGGCGTTGTTGGCGGTATTGTTGGTTGCCGGCTCTATATAAAAACGGAAAATGGCCGTTATCGCTGGGACCGCTACAAGCTCAGGATCCCCATCGCCGGCGATATCATAAAGCGCGCCACACTGGGACGCTTTGCACGCGCATTTTCCATGGC
>MGXK01000002.1:3905-9025 GCA_001802375.1 Gammaproteobacteria bacterium RBG_16_51_14 | reverse complement strand
AGTTCCATTTTGGTATCACCTGTAATTTGCCTTACCCGATCTGCAATCAAAAAAAGTCACATATTCATTATTAATTTTCAAGTAGAGGTAAATCACATGGCTACAGGTACCGTTAAGTGGTTCAACGAATCAAAAGGTTATGGTTTTATTACACCATCTGATGGCAGCCCGGATGTCTTCGTTCATTTTTCCGTAATCGAGGGTGACGGCTTCAAGACCCTGGCAGAAGGCCAGGCTGTCCAGTTTGAATCACAGAGTAGTCCCAAAGGACCGCAAGCTACCCGCGTATCAGTCCAAGGCTGAAGACGCAGCTATATGACAAAATAAACCCCCGTAGCCAGCCTGCTACGGGGGTGACCTGTTTTTGCTCCCCCTGGGGAGCGGTTTCTGATTCTCACAGCGAGGTAATCGAATTGAAGAAAATGTTTGTCGGAAACCTGCCCGAAGATGCCTCAGAACAGTCTATTCGTGACCTGTTTGCGGAATTCGGAACTGTCCGTTCCATACGCCTGACTACGGATGTATTTACACGCAAATGTCGTGGTTTTGGCTTCGTCGAAATGGAAGGGCATGAAGCCAGGGCGGCAATAGCCGGACTCAATGGCAAAAACGTTAATGGCAAGATGTTACGTGTTAATTTCGAAGAACCACGCGAGAAACGAGGACGTGGTCGCGGACGCTACTAGGTCTTTAACAGAAGCACTGTAACGCTCATTTGCGCTAATCCATTTTTCCTGTCTTCGCGTTCAGCCGGCTGCGTTGTGCCCCTGTCAGTCCGGCGAGAAACAATCCCGCCGGAAAGCATCATGACGCCATGCCTTTGGCAGTGACGATCGGTGTGTCTGACCACCAATGAGCTTATTTTAAATACAGGTCCTTGCCGGCATGACTGGCCCTGGACAATTCCTTCTTGTTCAACTTTTTTTCGAGTTTCTTCAAGGTGTGAATGGCATCCGATTCATCGGACGCCGCCGCGGCCAGGATCAAACCGTAGGCCTTGATATAATCCCTTGGCACACCCAGGCCCTTGGCGTACATCTTGCCCAGGGCATACCGGGCCGGGGCATAACCCTGTTGCGCCGCCTTTGAAAACAAGTCACAGGCAGTGGCATAATCCTGTTCCACCCCCTGACCACCGGCATACAGTTTGCCAAGGCGATATAGTGCCTTGCTGTAGTCCTCTGCGGCGGCAAACCGGAACCAGTTTGCCGCATCCTGCTTGTCAACCGGGACGCCCAGACCTTCATCATAGATCCTGCCAACCTGGTAGTGTGCCTTGTGATATCCTTTTTCACCGGCTTTCATGAACCAGTCCAGCGCCTCGGTAAAATCTTTTTCAACCCCCTTGCCACGCAAGTAAGAAAGACCGAGATTATATTGCGCCCTGCAAAATCCCTGATCAGCCGCCAGTCGATACCATCTGACCGCTTCACTATCGTCCTGCGGCACACCATGCCCGTTTGCATACATCTGGGCAAGGTTATACTGGGCCTTGGTGTAACCCTGATCGGCCGCCTTTCGATACCATTCAACGGCCTGAATATCATTCTTTTCGGTCTCTAACCCCTGCGCATACATTAATCCGATATTCAATTGCGCCTTGACATTACCCTGCTTCGCCGCCGCCTTATACCATTTGAGTGCCGTGCTGTAATTCCTTTTTACCCCATAACCTTTGGCATACATATATCCCAGGTTATATTGTGCAACCGCATGTCCGTGCCTGGCCGCCTTTTCATGCCACTTGATTGCCTCTTTAAAATCCTGTTTGACACCCAGTCCATTCTGATAGCACCAGGCAAGATTCGCCTGGGCATCTGCATAATTCTGATTTGCCGCGTGCTGGAACCAGTAAAAGGCCTTTTCAGGGTCTTTATCGACGCCAAGCCCTTCCAGAAACATCTTGCCGATGCGTGCCTGCGCCTCTGCGAAACCCTGGCTGGCGGACTGAAGTAACCACTTGGCTGCGAGACCGATATCCTGATCCCTGACCATACCCGTCTCGTACAGATTGGCGAGTGTAAGCTGCGCGGTAACATTGCCCTTCTTCGCCTTGGCCTTGAGTTCTGAAATATCAGTCAGCTTATTCACTCTGCAGGTCTCGTGATAACACCACCAGTGCTTCAGAATTTATACCGTATTGGTTCGGAATAACAGCCAATTTTGCCGGAAACAGGGGAGTCTATCAGGGTGGGTATCGCTATCCGGGAAGAGGACAAATTATTACCGGATTTAAGGCTGACATCTGTCCAGGACCTATCTCAAAATTAGCGAGCGCCGGCAAGACAAGGCAAAAATGGGCAAGCAAGCGCACGCCTACATGGATAATGTTAGAGCGACGCAGGAAGCCGAAGCCGAGTTTACACGAGAGTAAATGGGCATTTTGAGCCCTTTTATAATGCCGTATCGGCAAGCACAGCAAATTTGAGACAGGTTCTAATCATGATCAGACACTTTCCCTCTCAGTAGCTTTACTCTCCCCCGCTTGTTTTTCAGATCAAGGCGTTTTTTTTCAGCGCCCCTGGTGGGTCTGGTTGCAGTGCGCTTCCTGCGCGTCACCGCCACACTTTTAACAAGACACTGTAGCCGCTGTAATGCCTCTTCCCGGTTTTTCTCCTGGCTTCGGTGCTGTTGTGCCTTGATAACAATCACACCTCCCCTGGTGATGCGCTGGTCCCTCAATACCAACAGCCTGTCTTTATAAAAATCCGGTAATGAGGATGCCTTGATATTGAAGCGCAGGTGTACGGCTGTGGCAACCTTGTTTACATTCTGACCGCCCGGCCCCTGTGACCGCACAGCAATCATCTCGATTTCGTTATCCGGGATGTTCACCTGATGAGAGATTTGCAGCATGTCTGGATTTGTCCCTTGTCCGCAGTCAGTTGTCAGTTGTTCACCACCCACCACCAACAACCCGCAACAAGCATTTATTTGTCAGTTGTTGAAACCAGCAGATCTTCTTTTTCCTGCCTGCTCATCTGCTTGATCTCATATTCCCGTCGGGCTGCCTCCGTGCGTGTCTTGCATACTTTCTTGTAAACAAGCTGCACGGGCCGGCGCGTCCTCGTATACACGGCACCTGAAAGATTACTGGTGTTATGCTCATCAACCCGCCGGATCGGGTCTCTGGTAATCCCGGTATAGAGACTGTCATCTGCACACCTGACCATATAAACATACCAGTCACCCATAGCTCATGACATGGAAAAAAAGGGCATTTAAACCACAGTACCTGATGCTTTTACGCCGGGGTATTTCCCGATCCGGCTTTTGCAGTAACCCTTCAGACTCAGGCAACCCGGGGCGAAGAACCGCTGGCCCTCGCCTTCTTTGCGATGTCGTCGAGCTCATTTGACAGTGTGGGGCGCTGCTCCACATAGTAGAGGCCAAGTGCCGGTCGGCTGACCTTTACGGCCTGTTGCATCGCCTGCATCCGATCGGTCGGATCATGGTCCTCCGGAAGGTCACGTACCGTGACATCAAGATTCTGATAGGTCCGATCTGTTTTATCAAAGGTCACACAGGGTGAAATGATGTGCAGGTAGGAAAACCCCTTGTGTTCTATCGCCATACGGATCATCTCGGCGAGATGATGGGGTTTCCCTGCATAGGACTGACCAACCCAGGTAGCGCCGTAGGAAAGTACCATCAACAGGGGATTGAGAGGTTGATCGTGGTTCTCATAAGGCGAGGTTGAGGTCATGAATCCAAGCGATGAGGTAGGGGAGGTCTGGCCCTTGGTCAGGCCATAGATACCGTTGTCGAACAGGAGATAGGTAATATCCACATTGCGTCTTGCCACATGGGGTATATGTCCGCCGCCGATGGCAAAACCATCACCATCCCCGCCAACCACCACAACACACAGGTCCTCATTGGTAACCTTGATACCGGTCGCAACCGGCAGGGCGCGGCCATGCAGGGTATGAAAGCCGTAGGCCTCGACAAAAAACGGAAACCTTGAGGCACACCCGATCCCCGAAACGATGACGACGTTTTCATTGGCCAGACCGAGTCCGGTGAAGGCACTCGTCAATCCCTCGGCGATACTGAAGTAACCACAACCCGGGCACCAGGTAGGCAGTACCCGTGAACGGTAATCAAGACGGCCGCTTTGTGCCACCTCCCTGAGTTTTTCCTCGAGATAGACAGGTTGTGTCAGTTCACCGTTCATCATTTTTCTCCTCAGGCAACATCGCGCCTGTTCTTCGCGGCAAGGCCACGGATGGCATCCAGTATCTCCGCTACCTGCATGGGGCTGCCCGTTACCCGGTTCAGGCGCTGTACCGGTCGGCCCAGGGCACCGCAGACAAGATTGGCAAACTGGCCTTCATAGTTAAGCTCGGGGACCAGGATCTCGGCACAATCATCGAAAAAAGCATTGAGCGGCTCGCATGGCAGGGGTGACAGCATAACGACTTTCATTGCCGCGCAGCGTATGCCTTCCTTGCGTGCCAGCTGCATGGCCTCGAGAACCTCACCAAAGGTGGAACCCCATGCCAGAAGACCGACATCAACGGGACCCTTGTCACCAAACCGCTTGTAAATGGTTATACCGGGATGCTTGAGGGCGCGCAGCAGCTTGCTGTGACGTTTCTCGCTCATACGGCTATGTACATCTGCCTCGTAACTTGGCTGGCCTGATTCGTCGTGTTCAAGACCGGTCGCTGTATGGATGCCACCCGGCTGACCCGGGATGGCGCGCGGACTGATACCCGTACTTGTGATCTCGAAACGGCGATAGCGCTTGCTGCCCGGTTTCTGGAATCGTTTGCCGGCATTCAGGTTGAAACCCCTTTCCTCCGAGAACATGACTGACTCGAAGCGGTTCGACAGGTAAAGATCGAGTAATACGATGACCGGTGTCTGGTAGGTCTCGGCAATCTCAAAGGCCTTGCCCGCACAGTAATAACAGCCCTCGACACTGGTTGGCGCAAGTACGATCCGCTGGGCGTCTCCGGCCCCTCCGAACACCGCCATATTGAGGTCACTCTGCTCGGTCTTGGTTGGCATCCCGGTGCTTGGCCCGCCCCGTTGAGAAACAATGATCACAGACGGTACCTCGGCCATCACGCCGAGTCCGATCATCTCCGCCATGAGGGCGAGGCCTGGACCGG
>MGXK01000002.1:3554-3897 GCA_001802375.1 Gammaproteobacteria bacterium RBG_16_51_14 | reverse complement strand
GTTGCCGCCCGGGCACCTGCGTATCCTGCGCCGATGGTTGCCGAAATAGCGGCAATCTCGTCCTCGGTCTGCAACATGCGTTTGTCGCGTTTCGGCAATTCTCTTGCCAAGCCCTCCATGATCGTGGTGGCCGGTGTAATGGGATAGCCAAAATACACATCGATTCCGGCATCCAGACAACCGCGCACCACGGCCTCATTTCCGGTCAGTATAGCCACCTCGCGTGCCTTTCGTGGTGGCGGGTCATTGAGATTCACCTGATCAAACCGGTAACTGCCACGTGCCTCTTCGACACCCGCATCAAAGGCAGCAACACTGTTCTGAATAACGTTGTTTCCCTTTG
>MGXK01000002.1:3183-3450 GCA_001802375.1 Gammaproteobacteria bacterium RBG_16_51_14 | reverse complement strand
GTCGCGCGCTCACTGATAGCACGGACAGCAATCCCGTACGGGAGCTGCCCGGGACGAATATGACCCGAGATGTGCTCGCCCTCCGCAAGTGCCGTTATGGGCGCAGATTCATAAATCACGGCACCGAAATTTCTTACTTCACCCACATGCGGAATGGCATGGCTGTCGTTTAGTGAAATCAGCACATCCGATTTCGCTTTCAATGAATAGACCGGCTCGGAGGTAATACGGACACGGGCGATGCACTTGCCAAACCCGCGAATCTCG
>MGXK01000002.1:2935-3089 GCA_001802375.1 Gammaproteobacteria bacterium RBG_16_51_14 | reverse complement strand
ATCCGCAGATCGCAATCTGTATGTCCGTTTCCTTGATAGTCATGACTAATGCTCCCAGAAAGGTGAATTCAAAAAGCCCTGCCCGTCAATCTCGAGTTTCTCTTCCTGGGCAGACGCGAATTCGATACAGTCACCGGTTATGTTGCATGCGGCC
>MGXK01000002.1:1175-2839 GCA_001802375.1 Gammaproteobacteria bacterium RBG_16_51_14 | reverse complement strand
ACATTATCCGCTGATGACTTCAGCTGTGCATCGACCAGAATCCCGCGCTCCATGGCAATACCGGAATTACTCATGAAATCGATATTCGGCACCAGACCATAACATGGCATCACAACATCACTACACAGCTCACTCCCATCAACAAAGGCAACCCGCCTGCCGGCCATCCCGTTTGTACCCTTCTCGATATTTTCAATCCCGGCGTCCGGTGCTATCCCGATACCCATCTTTTCAAGTGCAGCGTAATAAACCGGACGTTCATCCATTGGTAAATTATGCGGCCAGAAGGTACGCTCATCCGGGATCAGGGTAACCTGGTATCCCAAACTGACCAGAGACCTGGCGAGATCCAGTCCGATCATGTCACCACCCAGCATGATCACCTTTCCCCCCGGCGGCAATGCTTCCCGCAATTCCTCGGCGGCACGGTATTTGTTGAAAAAGTGCATGAGCTTGCGGGCTTCTTTAAGATACTCCGGGAGGTAGCTCTCACCCCCGGTGGCAACGATCAGGCGATCGTAACCAACCGTTTCACGATGCGCGAGGTAGATCAGGTGCCGTTCCGTATCGACATCAACAACGAAATTCTTCCGGCGCACGTTGATGCGGTTCTTCTCATAAAATTCCGGTGGATTGACCAGCAGGTCGATCCAGCTTTCACAACCCTGGAATATTTTCGGCAAGTCATAACGATTGTAAAACAGCAGGGAGCCGGCCGAGATGATGCTGATACGGCCTCCCGGATCACGCTCCCGCAGCACGCTTGCGGCCTGGTTGCCGGCCATCCCATTGCCAATGATCACATAATGCAAAGCATTCCCCATAGGCCTAGCAGTCCTGCATGAACAACTCGTTCTTGGTAATGGAGATACAGTGCGTTGGACAGACCTTGTAGCAGGCACCGCAACGTATGCATTGATTGTTATCAATCCAGATCGCGCCCACCTTGTCCCATTGCCGGGTCTCGGTGAGGGCGCCGTAGGTCCCGTCATCGCGGATCTCGACCCCTTCCACCAGCTTGATGCAGTCACGCGGCGCGACTTCAATACAGGCACGGCAGAAGATGCAGTTATCGACATCAATCTCGTACTTCAGGTAACACAGGTAGCAACGCCTGGCCTCTTCAAGAGAACATTGCTTGTCCATGCCAAGCTCGACTTCGATGTCGAAGTTCTTGAAACGCCTGGACAGCGATTCGGTGGGTATCGGCTGCCGCGGTATGAAGTCATCGGCATGGTCCCGCATCGGTTTGCTTACCGGTTCTACCTTGACCACCCAGCGTCTGCGCTTGCGACCCATCAACCAGGTATCCATATCAAGTGCGATCTCGCGGCCGTGTGCAATGGCCTGGATGACAGTGGAGGCACCGTGTACATAATCACCCGCTGCAAATACGCCATGCACCGAGGTCATACCGTCATCACCGATTTTTACATTACCCATTCGATCCAGCTCGAGCGATATATCGAGAAAATCATTGACCGTTTTCTGGCCAATCGCCACCAGCACCATGTCACAGGGCTCGAGAAATTCCGAACCCTTGATCGGGATCGCCACACGGCGGCCACTTGGTCGCCAGCCGCCGAGCCGGTTCTGCACGAAGCGGACACCGGTGATATGCCCCCTTGTGTCGACAACCAGGCCAACCGGTGTACGCAGGCCAC
>MGXK01000002.1:796-893 GCA_001802375.1 Gammaproteobacteria bacterium RBG_16_51_14 | reverse complement strand
CGCTGAGGTGTACGGAAGCAGGCGCCATGCAGCCGGTTGCCAGCAGTACGGCATCGAATTCCTTGCGTAACCCGGACACCTTCACATCCTCCTTTCC
>MGXK01000002.1:687-771 GCA_001802375.1 Gammaproteobacteria bacterium RBG_16_51_14 | reverse complement strand
ACGGTTACCCCGAGGCGGGTAGTGTTGTGTACCTCGATTTCGAGCACATCGCGGGGCAGACGGAAGGCCGGTATGCCATAGGAA
>MGXK01000002.1:0-612 GCA_001802375.1 Gammaproteobacteria bacterium RBG_16_51_14 | reverse complement strand
GCAAGTCCGGCCGGCCCGGCGCCGACGATGGCGATGCGCATCCCTGACGGAGTGTAGAGTTCCTCGCTGATGCGGTGTCCGGCCGTCTTCAAATCCGCCGCAGCACGTTTCAGATTGCAGATGTTGACGGGCTCCCCGTTGCCGGACCAGCCATGCCGGCAGACCGGCTCACAGGGTCGGGTGCAGATGCGCCCGAGAACACCGGGAAGTACATTTGCAAACCGGTTAAGTTCGTAGGATCGTCCATACCGATTCTCAACGATCATGCGAATGTAGGCCGGGATATTGGTTCCTGCGGGGCAGGCGGTTTGACACGGGACATTCTCACGCACCCAGCCGATGTCACGGGGATCGGTGGAAAAACGGACCGGTGTGACCACCATACGACCGTAGGATTGGGTCTTGGAAAAATCCTCGTCTTCGTCCACGTAGACCTTGCGAGTTTCCTGGTTCGACATCTACTTCATTGTCCCAGTGGTTTCATTGTCGTTTCTTTATGGCAACTGTTTTTTTGCTAATTGCCGGATATTCTTTACTTTGTCTTTTCCTGATTATATAGCAATGATTGTGCGCTGCAACAATGGCTTGATCGAAGTGCCTGTCCATGCAACA
>MGXK01000001.1 GCA_001802375.1 Gammaproteobacteria bacterium RBG_16_51_14 | reverse complement strand
CAATATAATGGGCGGGTTGCAAAACGTTAACAGGGAATGAACTTGGAAGTTGTTTATTACACATTGATGGCTGCGGGCCTTTACTTCATATCTGACTGGATACTCGATCGCTGGGAGGTTTCGCGCGGGGAGCGTTTCAAAAACCGCAGCATTATCTTTTTTCTCATCATCCTGACGCTGGCCTTTATTTCATTCAGCCTCGTCAAGTATGTCTTGCGTACCTCGGGGGCAACTCTTCCATAGTGGGTCAAAAAGCCGCCAGAGCGTAATCCAACCGGTGCGCCAATGCCGCTTCTCACGCGGTGCGGATTGCACACTTACACTGACCGGCGCGTGGTTTTGAAAACCACTACCAGAAACATGATGCCGCCGACCACGGCTATCAGTCCGCCCAACCCCATCAATCCCATGCCCGCCGTCTGCGCAAAGCCATGCAGTCCTTGCGCAGCCCCCGCGACCTTACGCTGTACGCCGTAACCGCCTGACCACAGCAACCCGACAATGTGCAGCATTTGCCCCGCGCCATATATGTAGGGCATCAATGTGGCCCACTTCAAGTCCGGCTCACGGTAGCCAAGACCTGGCAATAAATGCAAGGTCAGCCCCATAAAGGCCAGGCTGATTGCTCCCCCGGTTCCGTGGTAGTGCGCGGTAATAATTGTGTTGCTATCCCCAATCGCCAGGCTTATCCCTCCACCGATGGCAAACAAGATGATTGACGAGAGCAGTGCCGCACGCTGAGGATTGGTCGCAGCCGCGCCTCTTCCCGCACCCATGCCGTAAAGAATCGCCAAACCAATCGGCACGGGCGCAAAGGCGCCTCCCACCTTCATCAACTGGGTGAACTGCATCATATAGTCACCCATCACGCCGGCAAAGGACAGGTAGATGACCGGAACGTAAAATACCGGCAGCAGCCCCAGTATAAGCAAGATTGACGCAACTCTCGGAGTCAGCGGAATTTTTGCGCCGCAGGCATCCGCCAGCCACAGCCAGCCGGCCAGCATCAACAGCGAATAGGTGAACTGCAGCACATGGCCGCCGCCCCAGAACAGAAAATCATAGTACTGTGTGCTGTCAAAATTGTCCGCGATGATCGCATACGACCAGCCAAAGGCGATCAGGGCAAACAGCGTGGAAATGCAAGCCGCATAAAAACCGGTACGAATTGAACCTTCACCGCCCCGCCACAAGCCGGCAGAGGGTACCGCTATCAGGCTGCGCAGCACCAGCACGGCAACCCCAATGGCAAAAACGATCAACCCCGTGAAAAAGAAAGTGCTTTGAATGACCGGCACATAATTGCTCATCAATGGTTCGCCGACAGCGATAAAGGGAGACAGGACAATCACGGCAGCCCCCACGGCAGCCAGCACCAAAGCCAGCCAGCCGATACCGATGAATCTGGATGATGAATTCAGGTTCCACAGCACCCCGGCAAACGCCATGAACCATAACAGCACCGACAAATCCACATGCACCACCAGCGCGGTGTGGAAAAAATCAACCCAGGGGAAAATATCCTGAATGTATGGGGTGCGCGAAAGCACCAGAAGGATGGCGAACAGTCCGGCGCCTACCAGCGATGCAATCCCCAGCCACAACCAGCCGGCAGCCAGTTTGAGGTTGGCATCCGGCGGCATGGAAAGGGTGAATCCTCCTTTGCGTTTTTCTTCGCCGATCTTGCCTGCGCCTTGTTCGGTATCTGCTTGCTGATATGTTGGACTCACTTCGTTATCCTCTGGCCGCATTTTTGTTCTTGAAAATAAATCCACCGGTCGCCGCCTTGAAGTCAATCACCATGATGCGGCTTGGCGCCAGGTCAACCGTTTCTTCGTGCACGTAGTTGAATTCTTCGCCAATATGGTCTTTCAGGCGCGCCTTCAGGGTATGAACCCCGGCCTTTACCAGAATACGCCGGTAAATATTTGAAGTGCCGCTACGTGAAAACCCGTTTGGCTTCATTGTCACATGATAAAGCTGCGTTCCATCCATTTCCAGTTCGACCACCACATCGGCACGCTCGCGGCTCTCGCATACGGTAGTTGATTTGCGCTGGTACATGGGCAGCCTGGCAATCTCTTCCGGCGTACGTTCCCGGCACGCTTCTTTGAGCTGGCCGGCATGGGCGAAGCTCAATTTGATCAATGTTTCATCAGGCTGCAGGTAGGTATATGACGGATGGGCAGAAAAATAACCGATAACCCCGATGAACAGCGCAAAAAACAATCCCTGACCCGCATATTGCAACGGCTTAGCCATGACTTACCTCCCCGGAGGATATGGATGCTTCCGCAACTGCGGGTTTGTAGCGAGCAACCATAAATGCATCAGAAAAAAACTGATCTTCCGGCAATCCCCTGGCCATGAATGGCGCACGGCCAGCTTCGACCATTTCAGGCGAGCCGCAGGCATATATCTGATAGTCGTCCAATGCCTGATAATCCTGCAGAATGGCCTCGTTCACCAACCCGGTTCTGCCCTGCCAGCCATATTCCGGTTTGGGTTCGGACAGGACCGGAATGAATTTAAAATTGTCATGTTCCTGCTGCCATTTTTCCGGCAAGCCCGCAAGATAAAAATCCTCCGGCACTCTGGCGCCCCAGTACAGCGTCATGGGGCGCGTCATGCCGACCTTGAAGGCATGCTCCAGCATGCCCTTGATGGTGCCGAAACCGCATCCTCCCGACATGAAGATGATAGGTTTATCGCTGTCTTCGCGCAGGTAGAAGTTGCCGTATGGCCCCTCTACTTGCAGCACATCCCCCTCCTTCATTCCATTGAAGACATGGCCGGTAAATTTACCGCCTTCCACCCGGCGGATATGCAGTTGCATGTGCTCCGGCTCATGCGGTGGATTGGCGATGGAGTAACTGCGTTTGGTGCCATCTTCCAACTGCACGGCAACATACTGGCCGGCAACAAAGTTCATGCGCTCATCGCCTTCCGGCACCAATTCGATCAGCATCACATCATGCGCGGCACGCTCCATTTTCTGCACGCGGAAACTCATGGTCATGACCGGGAATTGTCTGTGCTCACCAACTTCATGACACTCTATGTCCAGATCGGATAACGGCTTGGCGCAACAGAACAGCGCCTTGCCCTGCGCTTTTTCCGCTTCGGTAAGAACGCCTTCCTGATAAGTGCCATAATCGACCGTGCCCTTCAGTATCCTGCCTTTGCAGGCTCCGCATGCCCCGTCACGGCAAACATAGGGCAGATTCAGCCCCTGGCGCAATGCGGCCTCAAGTATGGTCTCCCCATCTCTGGCGGTTAATGTATGCCCGCATGGAACGGTGTTGATTTGATGCCCACCCTTGCCGCGTTTGGACTCCCCAAGAAATGGCAACAACAAAACAAGGGCGGTAAACCCGCCTGACAAGGCCCACACCTTGCCCGCTCCCCAGGAATAAAGCAGGGGAAATGTCCACAAATAGAACCAGTCAAGGTTCAGGACGAAAGGGGCTGAGTTCAGATCGGCATGTCCCTGACTCAACGCCGGTTGAACCAATGCAAGCGCGATCATGGGCAGGATCAACCCGATCGTGAGCGGTTTGGGTGGGGACGTTTTAGCCTGGGGCACGCGCTGTGTATGTATCCAGATGAGTCCAAAAATAGCCAGCGGCACACCAATGTGGATTAACGAAAGCAGTGAAAAGAAGCGATCGCTGACACTGCCCAGTTCCAGAAAATTGCGTGCCAGTGGCGCGCTGAATATTGGCAGCCAGTCCAGCCATTCTGCACTGGCAACGGCAAGGAATTGTGCCAGACGATCCCAGACCAGCCAGTAGCCGTTTATGCCGGCAATATAAACCAGCCACAACAATGCGACACCCGTAAACCATGAAAACCAGCGGAAGTCCCGGTAGCGGTCAAAGACGAAGTTGCGCAGCATGTGCAAAACGCCAGCCAGTACCATCCCGTCGGAAGCATAGCGGTGCAGGCTGCGCATGATGCCGCCCAGATACCATTGTTCATGGGTTATGCGCTCCACCGAACCAAAGGCATCTTCCACTCCGGTATCATAAAAAATATAGATGTAAAAACCGCTGACGACGATGATCCAGAACATCAAATAGGTAATCGCGCCCAGATAATAAAACGGGTTCAATGCGGTTCCGAAAATGCTATTAAGCGCGCGCTCCAGACGCAAAAAAATGCTCTGGCCGATTCGATGCATGAGTTTAATCATTGGAGGTCCAAAAATATTCGGACAAAGACAAAATGCGTGCGGCCAGACAATGCGTTGTTTAACCTTGGTTCCGGTAGTCCCGTTTCGGGCTGCGACGATATTCAATCACGATCCACCATGTAATAAGCAACGAAACAAAAATACCAAGCCCGACCCCATAGAAAAAGCTGTAATCCACCGTGTATTTTCCCGTTCTCGTGTCATAAACCGTGCAAAAAAGCCGTACGCTTTTTGCAATACCGGCAAAACCTGACTCTGCTGTCGCGAAGTTATAAATCGGATCTGCGGACTTGACGTTGTAAATCATATTCTTCAAAGGCTCGAGTAGCGTCTTGTTATCAGGTTCATCCCCATAAACATGGAGATAAACCTTGCCCTGCTTATCAATATAGGTTGTCTGCGTGATGTGGCTGAAGCCGCCCTCGGCGGATGGAGAAAAAACAAACCCCAAATCCTGGCTCAACTTTTTAATCGTGTCCTGATCAGCGCTGACAAATTCCCAATTAGGCAGGTTTATATCCATCCGCCGGGCAAAATCACCCATCGCTTCCGGAGTGTCATTTTCCGTATCAAACCCGATCGTCAACACGCCAAAGCTGTCTGCGCCCAACGCATCTTGAGACAACTTCAGCGCGCTTAAGCTGCGCGTCGCAGTCGCGCAGATGATCGGACAACGGGTGTATATCATGCTGATAACCAGCGGCTTGCCTCGATAATCGGACAGGCGCACGGTGCGCCCGCTGCGATCGGTGAAAGTGTAATCGCCAAGTTGGTTGCCTATCGCATCCTGACTTATTTTCAGAACTTCTTTTTCGTTAAAAACCGGGGCGGACGTTTCTTCCAGCGGTGCCTGCAACTTTGCCGCTGCAACCGAGGCTTGGTATATCTGCATGCCGCTAATATTGCGATCTTGCGCCAGGCATGGCCCGGCCGCAGATAAAAGAACCGCCAAACCCAGCGGTAACAAGTAATGACGCATAATCACGCTTTTTTCGAAATTCCGGTTCGTCAAAATGATATCGGCCAAATCCATTCGGAAGGAACAATGTTGTGTTTGAAGTCAGCTCAAAATATACCCGAGTATTTTAATTGGATATACCGAAAATGCAAGTGAAGTTTATTTTTGGAGTACCCAAAAAAACATCCCGTCTGAACGATACCAGGCGGGATGCATATTTTTAAACAAAATTGAAATCAGGCGGCGAAATTCACTTCCAGCATTAGTGCGATCATCAACACACCGAACTGTATCAGCGATGCAAAGAAATTGGCCATGGCCGCCTGTTTCGTGGGGTTGTTCAGTAGCCGCACGCTCTTGGTAATGAAATAAACTCCCCCCAGCAATGCCCCGCTGAGATAAATCCAACCCAAGCCGTAAAACCCCGGAAGAAGGGAAACCGATACCATGAGGATAGTGTGCCCCAGAATAATGCGCGCCGCTTTCTTGTCGCCCTTTACCACCGGCAGCATAGGCACTCCTGCCGCGGCATATTGGTCGCGAATGGCAATCGCCAGACTCCAGAAATGGGGGGGTGTCCACAAGAACAACACCAAGGCCAACAAGCCGGGAAGCGGTCCAAACGATGGGTCGACTGCTGCCGCACCGGCAAGCACCGCAAAACTCCCTGCCAATCCGCCGAACACGATGTTCAGCCAGGTGCGCCGTTTCAGCCAGGCCGTGTAAACAATAGCGTAGGTAAATGCACCGAGGAAAATATTCAGCGCCGTCATCGCATTAAATGCAAAGGCTGCCGATGTGACCGCAACCGCCAGCATCAGCCCGATGATCACCAACCACTTAGGGCCATGCTGAAAGAAACCGCTTACAAAAGGGCGGTTTCGAGTGCGCGCCATTTTTGCGTCAATATCGCGTTCAAAGTACTGGTTGAAGGCTCCTGCGGCTGCAGAGGCCATCATGACCGTCAGCGACAAAACCAGAACTTGCCAACCCGTCAGCGCTTGCCCCGGAGTAATTGCCATGCCGCCCAAGGCCGCCAGAGTAATCACCACGCCTATGCGTAATTTGAAGAGATTGATATATTGCTTAATCATTATCATCTTAACGTCCGTATTCTTCCTGCGATGTTGGATCAATACAGTTGCTTGTTTTGCACACGCCTGAGATTGCGCAAATCGGGCTTAGGTTAGAGGTCTCCATCTAACTGAATTCCATTTTTCTTGCAGGAATCAGGGAAGGGCGCCGTATGGCGTCCTCCCGTCATCTTATTTCTTCAAGACAAGCTCCATATAGTGGACAGATACTTGAAGTTAATGAAGTAATACAGCACGATAGTTACGAAAAGGATCATGGCAAGTATGAAGGTTCCCGGCGCTTCCAGACCCCACATACCAATGTGTTTTCTTCCGGCTTTTTCAGCTACAACGTCGGCATCTTCCACTTTCGGCCACGGCGCGGAATCTTCTGCGATACGCTCACCCATAAAAATGGATGCCAGCACAACGATGATAAACATGATCGCACCAACCGCCATGATTACACCGAATATCTCGCCCATGTCCATCAAGCCCTTGGCGATTTCCGGGTATTCATAAGCCAATGGTTGGCCGGCAAAGGTGATATCCGCGTGGCGGCGTTGCACGCCCAGGGTGCCGGCACCCATCAGGGCGATAGAAAATACCCAGGCGCCAAGACTAAAGACGTACGGTTGCAATTTTGCCACGCCTGCAAGGGCAATTTTGCGTTGGAACACCACCGGAATCAGGTAGTAAGTAACCGCCATGAACGCCATGGTGGTACCGGCTACCAGCGTGCCATGGAAATGTCCCGGCACGTACAGGGTGTTGTGGATGATCATGTTGATCTGTTCCACGCTCATCACCACGCCGGTGATACCGCCGATGAAGCCGAAACCGACCAGCGACAGGAACATGCCGGAGAAAATCGGATTGCCCCAGGGCGCCTTGCGTAGCCAGGTAAACAAGCCGGTATCCAGCCCCTTCTTGCGTTGCGCGACCTCGATTGAGCCGGGAACAGTCAAACCGTGAATCATGCTGGCCAACACTGCCAGATAAATCATGTAGCTGGTATTGAATATCTTCCACACAGAAGTCAATCCCGGATCGGCCAACAGGTGATGCACGGAACCGAGCTGCAGGAACAGGATATACAGCAGGAACGCACCGCGGCTGACCTTCTCGGACATAGGCTTGGCGCCGAATACCAGTGATGCGATCAGATACCAGATGGAGATATGGGTAGCCACGTTGATCTGCTGTGAGGAGTGGCCGAACGCCCACCAGACGACCCGGTACATCATCGGATCAATGTGGCTGATCAGCCCCACTCTCCAGAAAAAAGTGGGGATCAGGATCAGCGCGCCGGAAACGATGGTGAAAATGGCAATAATACAGGCTGTCAAACCGCCAAAAACAACCAGCGGAAGCGATCCGCTATATGTTTTTTCTCTCTTGGCAACTACCAGCGTGCCGAGGAACACAAAACAGCCAATCAACGCACCCACCGCAAACAGGATCAACCCCAGGTAGAAATGCGGTGCCGCTTCCAAGGGCGGATAGGAGGTCATCATCACGCTCGAACTCCCTCCCAGCACTGCTACCGCGACCATGGCAGCACCGACAAGCATGAGCCAGAACTGTGCCCATGCCCAGCGTGGTGTCGCCAATCGGTTGCCCAACAGATGCGCGCCCAGGAAATACAGGACGGCCATTTCAAAGAAAATGATCCACACCGCCAGGTTAACCAAGCCATGCGCCGTCAGAGCCATGTAGAAAAGCTCCGGGCTGAGCAGTTGCACGCTCGGCATGCGGGTAAGCGCCACGCCGAGGCCAAACAGCCCGCCGACCAGCAAGAATACGACCGCCGCAAACGCATTCCACTTAACCAGAGTGTTAGCCGTCCTGTTGACCTTGAGGCCGGATACCGGGTCGATGCGAAATTCAGACATTGTAGCCGTTGACATAATGTTTACTCCTTCACGTAAATTCTGCCCAGCATCGTATGGTGGCCTATCGTT
Organism: Gammaproteobacteria bacterium RBG_16_51_14; assembly: GCA_001802375.1. Classification (GTDB taxonomy): domain Bacteria; phylum Pseudomonadota; class Gammaproteobacteria; order Eutrophobiales; family Eutrophobiaceae; genus RBG-16-51-14. The sequence goes on along the minus strand of MGXK01000001.1, from coordinate 329 downwards.
CCACCGCCGCCACAGTATTCGCCACACACCACGCTGAATGTGCCGGATTTATTCGGGGTAATATTGATAACCTGCTCGTAGCCTGGATAAACCTGAAAGTTGATGTTCTCGGGCTGCAATGAGAAGCCATGACCCACATCAAGCGAAGACAAATGCAGATGATAGGTTTCCCCTTTTTGAAGCTCCAGGATGGGACGCCATTGCCACTGCATACCAGCCAGATATACATCGCTGCCCGGAGGTGGTGCTATGACATCTTCACCGGTGGCTTCATCCTTGCGGACAGTATATTTCGCCGCCTGATCCTCCAGATGCTTGGCATACTTCTC